>JAPSIU010000292.1 GCA_031178565.1 Leucobacter sp.
GCGCAGCGAGGCCAGGGCGGGCACCGTCCGGCCGACCTCCGGATAGTAGTTGGGCTGGCCGGGCTCGTAGAAGGAGTTGATCACATCGACGAGCAGCAGGGCCGTGGGCGGTTTCGGATTCGTCATCTTGTCTTCCATGGTGGTCAGGCGGTCACTCGCGTCCGGCGGCGCAGGCCGGTGAACCCGGCCCACGCGAGAACGGCGACGACGGCGATGTAGGGCAGCGTCTGGATCAGATCCGCCGGGAACCCGCCGCTCGTCTGCAGACGGATCTGCAACGCGTCGAAGAAGGAGAAGAGCAGGCAGGCGAGCGCCGTCGGCAGCGGCTTCGACCGGCCGAAGTAGAACGCTGCGAGCGCGACGAAGCCGCGTCCCGCGATCATGTTCTCGTTGAACAGGCCGCTCACCCCGAGTGCCAGAGCGACGCCGCCGAGGCCGGCGAGGAGCCCCGCCAGCATTCCCGCGGTGTCCCTCAGGCCGAGCGTGCGCACGCCGAGCGACGCGCTCGCCCGCTCGCTCACGCCGGTCGCCCGGGTGCGGATGCCCCAGCGGGTGTTCGCGAAGGCCCAGGCGAGGAACGGCACGAGGAGCACGGCGAACCAGAACAGCACGTCCTTCCCGCTCAGGATCGCCCCCAGCACCGGGATCTCGTCGATGCCCGGGATGGTGATGCGCGGGATCCGCGGCTGCTCGGGAAAGCGCAGTGTTCCCGAGACCCCGAAGACCGCGCGGAGCACGAAGCCGACGATGCCGAGCGCCACGATGTTGAACCCGAGGCCGACGATGATCTCGTTGGCCGAGAGCCGGGTGATCACGAGGCTCATGACGAGCCCCGTGAGCGCTCCTCCGAGACCGCCGGCGAGCACTCCGGCGATCCAGCTTCCCGTCGCCGCGCTCACGAGGATCCCCACGAAGGCGCCGACGAGCATCTGCCCCTCGAGCCCGATGTTGACGACGCCGGCCCGGCGGTGGATCGCACCGCCGAGTGCGGCGAGCACGAGCGGCACCGCCAGCAGCAGCGTCGAGTTGATGATGCTGTCGATCATGCGCCGGCCTCCGTCTGTTCGGCGTTCGCCGCGTTCCTCCTGCGTCTGCGCAGTCTCGGAATGGCGAACTGCGCGACCGCGAGCATCATGACGGTGCCCTGCAGGATGTCGATGAGCTGGATGGGGATGTTCACGAAGAGCTGCACGGTCGCCCCGGCGGCCGCGAGCGCTCCGAAGGCGACGGCGCCGACCACGATGCCGACGGGGTTGAACCGGGCGAGCAGGGCGATCGCGATCCCGGTGAACCCGAAGTTCGCGGAGAACCCTCCCGAGAAGCGGTGCACGACCCCGAGGGCGTGCACCGCGCCGCCGATCCCGCCGATCGCCCCCGAGGCGAGCATCGCCGTCATCAGCACCGTGCGCACCCGGAGCCCCTGCGCGGCGGAGAACCGAGGGGCCTTGCCGACCGCGTCGAACTCGAAGCCGAGCTGGCTGCGGCGCGTCCACACCGCGTAGAACACGACGAGCGCGATCGCGATGAGGAAGCCGATGCTGAGCTGACCGGGAGGCGCGAGCAGCGGCAGCTCGGCCGTGACCGCGACGTACTCGGTCGCGGAGTTCGCCTGGCCGGGCGCCAGGAAGAAGGACTGCACGAGCCACGCGGTCAGCCCCGTGACGATGAAGTTGAACATGAGGGTCGAGACGACCTCGTCGACCCCGAGCCAGGTGCGCAGGATCGCGGGCACCAGCGCCACGAGGACACCGGCGCACGCTCCCGCGAGCAGGCAGGCGAGGATCGCGAGCACCGGAGGCACTCCCGCCATGCCGACGCCCACCACGGAGGCCGCGAGACCCGCGAAGGCGAAACTGCCCTCGACGCCGACGTTGAAGACGCCGGCGCGGAACGCGACCGCCGCCGCGAGACCGGTGAAGAACAGCGGGGTCGCGGCCGTGAGCGTGGCGTTGATGCGGGCGGCGTCGCCGAAGGCCTCCTGCACGAGCATGCCGTAGATCTCGACCGGGCTCTCGCCGCCGATCACGAGCGCGACGGCTCCGACCGCGAGCGCGATCACCACGGGAACGGCGATGTGCCACGCCGAGCGGCCGATGCGCGACCACGGGATCCCGCGCCGCAGCACGGGGACCGGGACGTAACTGGTGTGCGCGCCGGTTTCGGGCGCCTGCTGGAACGTCATCTCTCCCCCTCCTCGGCCTCTCGGGCTCCGTCGGCGGAGCTGCCGAGCATGAGTTTGCCCAGCGTGACGCGATCCGCGTTCCGCCCCAGTTCGCCGACGACGCGGCCCTGATGCAGCACGACGACACGATCCGCGAGCGCTTGGATCTCGTCGAGCTCCTCGCTGAAGAGCACGACCGCGCTGCCGGCGTCCCTCGCCTCCCGCAGCTGCTCGTGGATGAAGCCGATGCCGCGGATGTCCACGCCCCGTGTGGGCTGACTCGCGACGAGCACCGACGGCCGCTCGCGCAGTTCTCGGGCGATCACGACGCGCTGCTGGTTGCCTCCCGAGAGACTGGCGATCGGATCCTTCTCCGAGCCGTAGCGCACCGAGCCCGACGTCAGCACGTCCGCGACGGCGGAGCGCACGCGCGATCGCGTGAGCCACCCGAGACGGGAGAGCCGCCCGAGCGCCGGAGTCGCGATCGCATTCTCGGCGATCGAGAGCTCGAGCGCGAGTCCCTCGTGCTTCCGGTCGGCGCTCACGTACCCGAAGCCGGCCTTCCGGCGGGCCCGTACGGAGGGGCGCGTCAGCCGCCGGCCTCGAAGGCTGATCGTGCCGCGCTCGGGCTTCCGGAGCCCGATGAGCGTCTCCGCAAGCTCGTCCTGGCCGTTGCCCGAGACCGCGGCGATGCCGAGGATCTCTCCGGAGCGGACGCTCAGGTCCACCCCGGAGAGCCGCTGCACGCCGCGGTCGTCGAGGGCCGCGAGGTCGCGGCACTCGAGCACGACCTCACCGGCCTCTCCCGGACGCGAGGTCTCCGTCGGCAGCGGATCCCCTCCCATGATGAGCCTCGCGAGCAGTCCCACCGACGCCTCCGAGCTCGGGATCGCGGGCTGCGTCACGCCGGCCCGGAGCACGGTGATCTCGTCGGCGACGCGCATCACCTCTCCGAGCTTGTGGCTGATGAAGATCACGGTCCTGCCGTCGTCGGCGAGCCGCCGCAGGAGCTCGAGCAGCTGGGAGGCCTGGACCGGTGCCAGCACCGCCGTCGGCTCATCGAGGATGAGCACGTCCGCGCCGCGGCCGATCAGCCGCAGGATCTCGACCTGCTGCTGGATCGCGATCGGGGCGTGCGCCGCCTGGAGCGTCCAGTCGATCGAGGCGCCCACCGACGCGGCGAGCCGTTCCGCCTCCTCGCGCGCCCGCGTCCAGTCGATGCGCGCGGCGCGGCGCGGTTCGTTGCCCAGCACGAGATTCTCGAGCAGGGTGAGTTCGGGGACGATGGCGAGCTCCTGCTGCACGAGCCCGATCCCGCGTTTGATCGCGTCGCGGGGGCTCGTGAAGCGGACGACCTCGCCGTCGACGAGGATCTCACCGGCGTCCGGGCGATCCAGGCCGTAGAGCATCCTCATGAGCGTGCTCTTGCCCGCGCCGTTCTCCCCGATCACCGCGAGCACGCTGCCGCGCCGCGCCGCGAGCGAGACGTCGCGATTCGCGCGCACCGGTCCGAAGGACCTCGCGACCCCTCGCGCCTCGATCCGGGGCGGCGGGGCTGCTTCCCCCGCCGCTCGAGTGGCATTCTCCATCGTCTCAGTGTCCCGTCGACTGGCCGGATCCGGGTCAGTTGCCCTGGTAGAAGTCGGGGTAGCCGTCGATCACGACGTTCCACACGTCG
>JAPSIU010000293.1 GCA_031178565.1 Leucobacter sp.
GAGAGGAACCAGCCCGCGACGAGCCCGATCGCGATCGCGATCGCCGAGATGAAGAGACGCTTCCGGAGCTCGATGAGATGCTCCCCGAGGCTCATCCGTCCTTGGGGATCGCGCCGTGTCCGCGCCTGTGCTGCCATTCGCTCAGTTTATCCCAGCGGACCGGGTTCTCTCGATCCCGCGGCCCGAGTCACGCGTCGTAGGCGGAAAGCGCGCGCTCCGCCCACTCCCGCACCGTGTCGCGGGCGATCTCCGGCGATTCGACCACGATCTCTCCCGGAGCGAACTGCACGAGGCGGATCGCGGCGTGGTCGTACCAGGCCTCGATCCGCACCCTCAGCCGCCCTTCCCCATCGTCGTCGATCACCTCGGGATCGAAGCCCTGAATCCGCGGCAGCAGGCGCGCGGGCACACCGGCGACGAGAGTCATCGCGGTCGCGTGCGCCGCTCGGGGCTGAGGGTCACGGGGTTCCGCCGCGAGATCCCGTTCGCGGATCCCGCTCATCTGGTCGACGCGGAACGTGCGGTCGGCTCCTCGGTCGCGGCAGTAGGCGCGCAGATACCAGGATCCCGACGCCTGCGTCAGGGAGATCGGATCGACCGTGCGGGAGGTCGCGGTCCCGGCGGTGTCCCGGTAGTCGAAGGCGAGCGACCGGCCGGAGTCGATCGCCCCGACGATGATCGGAAGCCGCGGGTCCTCAGCATCGGCGGTGACGGAGACCGCGCCCGAGCGCTCGCCGACCCCGAGGGCCTCGCCGATACGGCGCGCGGTGGCGCGGGCGAGGTCGGCGTCGGCGGGCGGCAGCACCCCCGTGAGGGCCTGGAGCCCCGCGATGAGCGCCGCCGCCTCCGCCGGGGAGAACCTGGGGGCGTCGTCGACCGCGACGGTCCGCGTGAGGCTCACGAGGTCCTGCTCCTCGAGCGCCTCCCAGTCGATGTCGAAGAGGTCCTCGTGCTGGTAGCTCAGCGTCTCTCCCGGCACGCCGGCCGTTCCGAGGAAGCGCACGAGTCTGCGCAGCAGCGCCGGCGACACGTCGAAGGTCTCGGCGAGCTCCGCGACGGGCGTGGGGCCGTGCTCGCGCAGGTACGGTACGAGCGACAGCAGCAGCAGCACTCGGTCGGGGGCGATGACGGGCCTGCTCACGAGCGCCCTCCGCTCCGCGCGGTCGTGCCCGCGCCGGCATCGCTCCCGTGGACCGCGGCGATGCCGCGGAGACCGGCGACGACGAGCTCGCGCAGCTCCGCGGGCGCGACGACCGCCGCGTCGGCGCCGTAGCCGATGATCTCTTCGGCGAGCACGTGCGCATCCAGCATCCCCAGCGTCAGCTCCACGCGCGCGGCGGAACCGTCGTCCTCGGTCGACCGGGCCGGCCGAACGGCCCGCGCCGCCAGGCGCGCCTCGGCCGCGGAACCGCGCCGCACCTCGATCCGGGCGAGGTGCTCATCACGGCGCCGCAGCAGTTCGGCGACGATTCCGTCGGCCCGCTCGCGGAGTTCGGGATCGAAGCGCTCCGAGGTCACGCGCACCGGACCCTCGACCCGTGAGAGCAGGAAGACTCGATCCGCCTCCCGCTCGAGGTCCCATCCGACGACGTGCCAGCGTCCGTCGACGCGGTGCAGCCGCAGCGGAGCGACCCGGCGCTCGAGCGGCGCGCTCCGCCCCGGCAGCCGGTAGTCGAAGCGGACGACCCGGCCCTCGTCGACCGCGCGCTGGAGCGGGGCCGCCGCCGGCTCCGCCGTTCCGAGCCTGGGCGCCACGCCGAGGTGCTGCACGTCGAGTCCCGCGCCGAGCGCTTCGAGCTTCATCGCGGCCCGGCGGGACTCGGCGTCGAGGCTCCCCTCGCTCCAGGCGAGCGCCGCGAGACGCAGCAGCACGAGCTCGCGCTCGGTGAAGCGGAGCTCGGCCGGGAACTCCAGCCGCTCCTTAGAGATGCGGTAGCGCGTGAGGTGGTTGTTGCCGGGCTCGAGCGGAGAGTCGAGGGTCTCGATGTGGATCCCGAGCGCTCGCAGCTGCTCCTTGTCGCGCTCGAACTGGCGGTCGAGCGCGTCGCTCGGCTGGCCGTGTCGGAAGCGGTCGGAGTAGCCGTACACCGAAGACAGCAGCTCGCGCTTCGTCGCCCCCTCGGGGCTCGCCACCAGCGCCAGCACCAGGCTGAAGAGCCGCTGCTCACTGGGGACGGAGGAGCGTCCGCTGGCGCCGGCCACGTGTCAGCTGATCCCGACGATGTCGACGACCACGACCTGGGCGTCGCCGTCCCGGTTCTCGACGATGACGACCTGCGAGCCGACGGTCTTCCCGGTGAGCTCGCCGCGGAAGGTGTACCCGGACTGCTCGATCTGCTCCTCGGTGCCCAGCGCGACGAGACCCGTGTCCCAGGTGTTGAGCCGCTGCTCGCCGTCCCAGCCAACCGAGAGCACCTGGGCCACCACGTCGTCCTGCGCCGAGACCTCGTCGCCGTCGCCGATGATCCGCTCGGCGGAGCTGACGCCCGCGGGCGCCTCGCGCGGCGGCAGCACGACGCCCGGCCGACCCTCGTCGTTCGTGACGACCGCGGGATAACCCGACGGCAGACCGCGCGCGGAACCCTGCGCGACGAGCGGAGCAGCCTCCACGAGATCGATCACGCCGACCACGGAGGCGTCGGGCGTGCCCCCGAGCTGCGCGGCGATCTGCGCGCTGTCCGCGGGAGACATCGCGAGGACGACGCGGTCGCCGGGAGCCGCGCAGCGCACGGCCTCGCTCAGCGGGTTCGCCATGTCCTTCGCGACCATCAGGAACTCGGGAGCCTCATCGCCCGAGGCGAAGGCGGGGCTCGCGTACAGCTGCTCTCCGCTCGCCGCGTCGAAGAAGGCCATGTTCACCGAGGCGAGCGTGTCCTCGCCCGCCACGACGCTGCGGTCCTCCGCCTCGTCGACGATCGTGCGCTGCGAGCTGAGGATCTCGATGTCCTCGGGAATCGAGACCTCGGGAACGTCGCCGAACTCCCCGAGCACCGTCACGTTGTCGCTGAGCGCTCCCGGTTCGAGGGTCGGGGCGCAATCGGCGGACGGAGCCTGCTGCGCGCCGCAACCGGTCAGCCCTGCGAGGAGCAGCGTGACGACTGCGGTTGCGGGAACGAGACGACGAAGCATGTGAACCTCTCGGGGAGCCTGTGGGAACCCGGCTATCCTATCGAACGCGCATCCGGTTCCGGCTCCGGCCTCCGACGCCGGGCTCACTCGGCCGGGGGCTCCGCCCCGCGCTCCTCAGCGAAGCGCCGCGCCTCCCGCACCTTCTTGCGGAGGACCTTGTCGCTCTTGCTCCGGCCGCCGAGGGCCTCCGTCGTCCACACGGCCTCGCCGGTGCCCGCCTCGCCGGTGCCGGCGTCATCAGTGCCGGCGTCATCAGTGCCGGTCTCGCCGGTGTCGCCCTCCCGACCGAGATCGGGAAGCCAGTTCGCCAGATCCTCATCGGTGAAGTCGCTCTTCGAAGCCCGGCGTTTGAGGCTCGGCAGCACGGTCCCGGGAGCGAGCCGCCGCGCCGTGATCAGAAACCCGGTGTGGGCGACCATCCGATGATCGGGGCGCACCGCGAGCCCCTCGACGTGCCAGCCGCGCACCATCGTCTCGGAGGACTGGGCGTGGGTGAAGCACCCGCTGCGCCGGATCTCCTCGGCGGTGCGGGAGAGCTGGGTGACCGTCGCGACGTAGCAGATGAGCACGCCCCCGGGTGCGAGTGCGTCGGCCGCGACGTCCACGCACTCCCACGGCGCGAGCATGTCGAGCACGACGCGGTCGACGGAACCGGCGGCGCAGGCGCGCGGCAGCTCCTCCTGCAGATCCCC
>JAPSIU010000294.1 GCA_031178565.1 Leucobacter sp.
TCGTACCGATCGTGAGGAGGCCCGACGGGCGCAGCGCGCGCAGCACGGCGAGGTTGTCGCGATCCAGCACCGTTTCGCCGCTGCCGTCGTCGACCTGAGCGCTCACGATCATCGTGCGTCGCCCCGCCTCTCGGAGACGCGCCTTCGCGGCGGCGACGATGTCGGCGAACAGCGGATTGTGGAGATTGGAGACGAGGATCGCCACGAGGTCGCGGCGCCCGGCCGACAGCGACTGCGCGACGAGGTTCGGGCGGTAGCCGAGGCGTTCGGCGGCGTGGAGGACGCGCTGCCGCCGCTCCTCGCTGACATTCTCGCCGCCGTTGAAAACGAGGGACACGAGCGACTTCGAGACGCCGGCCTCGCGGGCGACGTCCCGGATCGTGGGCGGACGGGCGGAGGAGCGCTTCGGATCGCTCGGCGTCTCGCCCGTCATCGCACTCCTCTACGTCACGGCGCGCGGTGCCGCGTCCACTCGTCCCCCTGTTTTAGGACACCGTACACCTACTCCCCGGGGTTCGGCGTGCGCGCGGGCTCCATCGGATCGGAGAAGAACTGGAAGATGCCCTGGTCGCCTACACCCCCGCCGTCCTGCGCGATGAGCCACATGACGCCGAGCGCCCCGAGGATCAAGACGACGAAGACGATGATGCGGTAGACGTTCCGCTCGTTGTGCTCCCCCATCGGTTGCCGTCGCTATCCCGCGAACGCCGCCACGAAGGCCTCGAGCGCGGCTTCGGGATCCCCGCTCGCCCACGCCTCCATGCCGATCACACCGTCGTAGTCGAGCTCGCGCAGAGCGGCCGCGACCGCCTCGTAGCGGATCTCACCCGTGCCCGGCTCGCACCGGCCCGGCACATCGGCGACCTGGATCTCGCCGATCCAGGGCAGCGCCTCGGTCACCAGTTCGATGAGGTTCCCCTCGCCGATCTGCGCGTGGTACAGGTCGAGATTCAGGCGCAGGTTCGGGTGGTCGACGGCGCGCACGAGCGCAAGCGTGTCCGCAGCGCGAGCGAACGGGGTGCCGGGATGGTCGACGGCGCGGTTGAGGTTCTCGAGCACGAAGGTGCGACCTGCTGCCGCCCCGAGCTCCGCGACCTGTCGCAGCGTCTCGGCGGCGCGCACCCAGTCCTCGCCGGTTACTCTCTCGCGCGGAACCACCGGCAATCCGCCCTCGCCGAGGCCCGTGCCGTGCAGGTTGAGGCGCGGGGAGTCGATGATCTCGGCCGCGGCGAGCGACTCCTTCGCGGTCGCGAGCAGCTCGGCGCGCCCCTCATCCGTGGTGAGATCGCCGCGCAGATAGCCGGTCATCGACGAGAACTCGGCTCCGGTCGCGGCGAGCGCGGCCAGGTCCTTGTTGCTCCAGTCCCAGATCTCCACGAGGAACCCGCGCTTATGGACGCGGCGCACGCGCTCCTCGAACGGCAGCTCGAGGAACAGCATCTCCGCGCAGGCGGCGAGACGGTAGGTCATGCGAGTGATCCTCTCGTAAGAGCGAACATGCTGGGTCAGATTACGGCACCGCGGCCGTCGAGGGCGACCGGGGCGTTGCGGGTGACCGATTCGATGCAGGCCAGGGCGATGACGAGCGCGGCCCGAGCGTCGGTGCCGGTGGCGCCGACGACCGGACCGCCGCTGCGGATCACATCGGCGAACGACACGAGCTCGTCGGTGTAGGCCTGGTGGAAGAGGTCGATGTTGCGGCGAGTGGTCGGTGCCGCTTCGCCGGACGCGGTGTACTGGCGCATGCTCGTCGCGCGAACGTCTCCCGCGGTGACCATGCCGCCCGAGCCGAACACCTCTCCTCGCACGTCGTAGCCGTAGGCGGCCGAGAAGTTGGCCTCGGCACTTGCGATCGCGCCGTTGCTGTAACGGATGGTCACCATGGCGGTGTCGAGCAGGCCCGACTCCTTGAAGTCGGGGTAGGCGAGCGCGTCGGCGACGGCGAACACCTCGACGGGTACTGCTCCGCCATTGAACCAGTTGAGCGTGTCGAAGTCGTGGATGAGGGTCTCGAGGAAGATGGTCCACGGCTTCACCGCGCCCGGATTCGGGATGCCCGGGTCTCGGGTGAGGGATCGCAGCAGCTGCGGCGTGCCGATGCCGCCCTCGGCGACGATCGCGTGCGCCGACGCGAAGTCGTGCGAGAAGCGACGGTTGAAGCCGGTCTGCAGCGGCACTCCGGCGCGCTGAGCCGCAAGGATCGCCCGGTCGGCGTCTTCGAGGGTGAGCGCCATCGGCTTCTCGACGAAGACGGCCTTGCCCGCCTCCGCGGCCGCAACGACGAGATCGGTGTGGGTGAAGGCGGGCGAGGAGATGACGACGCCGTCGACTGCGGGGTCTGCGAACACCTCGGCGGCGTCGAGCGCCGTCTTCGAAACGCCCAGCGGCGCGGCGACCCGCTCGGCGGCGCCCGGCACGGGGTCGGCGACGACCTCGAGCACGGCGCCGGGGATGCGCCGTGCGATCGTCTCGGCGTGGAAGGCACCGATCCATCCCGAGCCGATGAGGCCGAGACGTACGGGGGATGTGGTCGTCATGCTCAGACCTCCACCGAGACCGCGACGCCCTCGGTCGCCGAGCGCTGGGCGGCGTCGGCGAGGATGAGCGCGGCGCGGCCGTCCTCGAACGTCGGGCTCGTCGACGCCTCCCCACGCACGAGCTTGATGAACTCGGTGAGCTCGGACGCGTAAGCCTGCGCGTAGCGTTCGAGGAAGAACGCGCCGAACGCCGGCTTCGCGCCGACGGCTGTCGCGCTCGAGGCGCTGACGAGGCTGGTCGGCGCATTGGCGACCTGCAGCATGCCCTTGGCGCCGAACGCCTCGATCCGCTGGTCGTAGCCGATCGCGTTGTGTCGCGAGTTGACGATGGTGACGACCGCACCCGAAGCGGCGCGCAGCGTGGTCACGGCGGTGTCGAAGTCGCCGTGCCGGCGAGCACCGGCGTCGAATGCCTGAGTGCCGGTGGCGCTGACCGAGACGATCTCGGGCAGGAAGAAGCGCGCCATGTCGAAGTCGTGGATGGTCATGTCGCGGAAGATCCCGCCGGAGACCGCGACGTAGTCGGCGGGCGGAGCCGCCGGGTCGCGGCTGATGATGATGAGCTGCTCGAGGTCCCCGATCTCGCCGGCGGCGACACGCGCCCGCACCGCCGCGAAGTCGCGGTCGAAGCGGCGATTGAAGCCGAGCGCCACGGGCACCCCGCTCGACTCGACGAGCGGTCGGAGGGCCTCGACGCGCGCGATGTCGAGGTCGATGGGCTTCTCGCAGAGCACGGGCAGTCCGGTCTTGACCGAGGTCTCGATGAGGTCGACGTGCGTGGGCGTGGGCGACGCGACGAGCACGGCGTCGACCTCTCCCGACGCGATGAGCTCTTCGGCGGACTCGGTGGGGGTGCCGCCGAAGCGCTCCGCCACGCCGCGGGCGCCCTCGACGAAGGGGTCAGCCACCCAGGAGAGCACGGCCTCGGGCGCGGCGGCGATGCTCGCTGCGTGCACCTGGCCGATGCGCCCGGTGCCGATGAGTCCGAAGCGGACGGGAGTCTGTGTCATTGCGGGGACCTCGAGTTCGGGATCAGCCGGCGCCGCAGTGGCGCGCCTGCGCGGCTCATCAGGCGATCAGCACGATCTACATTGATAGAACAATCTGTCAAAGAGTATACGTCGCGGAAGCTCGCGCCGGTAGCGCGCGACTTGACTCAGCTAAAAGGTCCGGGAGCGGCAGCGCTTGCCTCACGTAAGAAGGTCCGCGTAGCGATTCGTGTTCCCTGGCTGTGTGAGCAGGGAGTTATCGATGGCGTCGCGCCGTGAGATCAC
>JAPSIU010000295.1 GCA_031178565.1 Leucobacter sp.
CCACCGGATCCGCCGAAGCCGCCGACCTGGCCGCGCGACTGACCGCGTGTGACCTGCGCCGTGGCGAAGCGGAGCGACGGACCGACCTCCTCGACCTCGAGGTCGAGGGAGGTGCGCTGCTGCCCCCGGTTGTCGGTGTAGCTGCGCTGGGTGAGACGTCCCTGGACGATCACACGGGTTCCCTTGGTGAGGGAGGCCGCGATGTTGTCGGCGTACTCTCCGTATGCGCGGCAACCGAGCCACAGCGCTTCGCCGTCCGACCATTCACCGGACTGACGGTCGCGCACGCGCGGCGTCGAGGCGATCCGGAAGGTCACCCACGACTTGCCGGCCTGGCTGACGCGAGGCTCGGGGTCGGCAACGAGGTTGCCGACGACAGTGATCAGCGGCTCACCGGCCATGAGTTACGCGCCCTGCTTCGCAGCGGCGCGAGCCGCCTTCGCCTGATCGCGCTTGCTCTGGGCTGCGCGCTGCGCGAGCAGCTCGTCGGCGCGGAGGACCTTCGTGCGCAGAACGGCCTCGGACAGGCCGAGCTGACGGTCGAGCTCTGCGGTGGCCTCGTGCGACGCGGTGAAGTTCACCACGACGTAGATGCCCTCGGACTGCTTCTTGATCTCGTATGCGAGACGGCGCTTGCCCCAGATGTCGATGTTCTCGATCTCGCCGCCCGCATTGCGGATGACGCCGAGGAACTTGTCCACGCTGGGGGCCACGGTGCGCTCGTCGATACCGGGATCGAGGATCACCATGAGTTCGTACGGATGCATTACTGACCCACCTCCTTCGGACTTCACGGCCACAGGATTTCTGTGGCAGGAGGGTGTTTGTGCATTGTGTCCGGCCGCCGAGCAGATTGCACCGCAGGCAGACAACCCCACCAGCCTACCACCTTCCGGGCTCGGAGACAGCCCGGACCCCCGCCTACTCCTCCCCGCGGGACGGAGCCGCCACCCGGCGGAACGCCTCGACACGGCCCACGGGCTCGCGCTGCCCGCCGACGTGCACGATCTCCTCACCCTCGACGAGGAGCTGCGTGCCGTGCGCGCGGAGCGCCGCGAGCTTCCGGTCGAACCAGGGCTCGACATCGTGCACCTCGAGCGATCCGTCCGGATCGTCCTGCGCGGCGCCCGCGTCCGCGTCCGCGCCGCGCGTCGGAACGATCTCCCAGAACGGGATCCCGAGCGCGTGCGCGACCGCCCGTGAGAGCCGGTGCGCGAGCACGTGATCCGGGTGCCCGTAGCCGCCCCCGTCGTCATAGCTCACGATCGCCCCCGCCCCGGCGCGATGAGCCGCCGCGATCAGGTCATTCAGCGGCTCGACCACGGGCGCGCTCGTGAGCGCGTCGCGGCCGGCGTCCGGCGCCGCGACCGCACGGCCGTCGGGGCCCCAGGCCATCCCGGAGTCCTCGTAGATGGCGGGGGAGAGGCTCTCGGCGCGCGCGGGCTCCACTCCGAGGAAGACGTGCCGCTCGACCCCGAGCATGGCGAGAGCCGCCGCGAGCTCCGCCTGCCGGTGGGGCGCGAGCGCGTCACCGCCCTCGAGGTGGGAGAAGGGGCCGCGCACCACCTCGCCGCGCTCGCCCCGCGTCAGCGTCACGAGCAGCGGTTCGAGCCCGGCCTCGGAGAGACCCGCGAGCGTGCCTCCGGTGGTGATCGTCTCGTCGTCGGGGTGCGCGTGCACGAACATGACGCGCGGCACCCCTCCGAACCACGTGCCCGGATCCCGATGCGCTGCCGCGCTCGTCGGTGCGCTCACTGCTGTTCTCCCTGCTCCGCGAACCACGCCCGCAGACGTTCTTCGGCGGCCTCCTCGCCGATCGGGCCCTCGTCCAGGCGCACCTCCAGCAGATACTTGTACGCGCGACCCACGAGGGGCCCGGGCCGGAGCCCGAGCAGCGCCATGATCCGCTCGCCGTCGAGCTCCGGCCGCACCGCGGCGAGCTCCTCCGCCTCGGAGAGCTCGTCGATCCGGCGCTCGATGTCGTCGTAGGCGTGCGAGAGCCGCTCGGCCTTGCGGCGGTTGCGGGTCGTGACGTCGGCGCGGGTGAGGATGTGCAGCCGGGCGAGTTCGTCGCCCGCGTCCCGCACGTAGCGGCGCACGGCGGAGTCGGTCCACTGCTGGTCGCTGTAGCCGAAGAACCTCAGGTGCAGCTCGATGAGGTGCGCCACCCGCTTCACCGTGTCGTTGTCGAAGCGCAGTTCGCGGAGCCGCTTCTTCGCGAGTTTCGCCCCGACCACGTCGTGGTGGTGGAATGTGACGCCGCCGCGTTCGAAGCGCCTGGTCGCCGGTTTGCCGATGTCGTGCAGCAGGGCCGCGATCCGGAGCACGATGTCGGGCGCCGTGGTCTCGGGATCCCGGCGCTCGATCTCCAGCTCGATCGACTGGCCGAGCACGGTGAGGCTGTGCTCGTAGACGTCCTTGTGCCGCCCGTGATCGTCCTGCGTCGCGAGGAGCGCCGTGAGCTCCGGCAGGAACCGTTCGGCGAGGCCGGTCTCGACGAGCAGGCGGATCCCCGGCACGGGGTCGTCCGCTCCGAGCAGCTTCACCAGCTCGTCGCGGATCCGCTCGGCCGAGATGATGTCGAGCCGGTCCGCGAACTCGGCCATCGCGCCCTGCGTCTCGGGGGAGACCTCGAAGCCGAGCTGCGCGGCGAACCGCGCGGCTCGCAGCATGCGCAGGGGATCGTCGGTGAAGGACGACTCGGGGGAGCCGGGGGTCCTGATCCGGCCGGCGAGCAGGTCCTCGACGCCTCCCGACACATCGACGAGCCTGAGCTCGGGCAGCATGAGTGCGAGGGCGTTGATCGTGAAGTCGCGGCGCACGAGGTCGCCCTCGATCGTGTCGCCGTAGCTCACGTCGGGCTTGCGGGAGTCGTCCCGGTAGATCTCCGCCCGGTACGTGGTGATCTCCACGGTCTCGCCGTGCACCCGGGCGGCGATGGTCCCGAAGTCGCGCCCGACGTCCCAGACGTTGGAGGAGATCTCGTCGAGGATCGCCCGCGTCTCGTCGGGGCGGGCCGAGGTGGTGAAGTCGAGATCCGTGACGGAACGGCCGAGCAGCGCGTCGCGCACGGGACCCCCCACGAGCGCGAATTCGTGCCCGTGCCGGCCGAACGCCGCGGCGAGGGCGGTGACGGTTCGGGATCCTGCTGTGGCGCGAAGCGCGTCCATGGATTCGGCGAGGGAGGGCATCCCCCCAGGGTACCTGGGCCTCGGTGCCAGAGGCACTCCATAGACTGTGGGCCATGCCCCATCCGTCGTCCATCGAGCGCCGGCGCCCGCGCCGATCCGCGCGTGTGCTCGCCTCGGCGCTGCTGTCGCTGAGCCTCGGCGCCGGCCTGGCCGTGAGCCCGGACGGGGGTCCGACCGGGGGAGGAAGCGCGGCCGGGGCGGTCGAGCCGGGCGGCGGAGTGCGGGCGGAGACCACCGGGGCTCCGCCGTCCGCCGAACTGATCGTCGCTCCCGTCGAGCCCGTGCTGCGCGACGGCGCCGCCGAGTTCGAGTTCGACGTGCTCATCAGGAACAGGGGAGAGGAGCCGCTGCGATCGGGGGCGATCGACCTCGAGCTGAGCCCCCAGCGCATCGAGACGGCTGAAGATCTGCAGGACGACTTCCCGATCTCGGGACAGCACCTGGCCGACGCGCGGATCGGGGAGACCGCGGCCGAGAGCGAGCAGGTCGCGACCCTCACGGTTCCCCGCGAGGATCTCCCGCTCCTCGACCGCGGCGACCCAGGGGTCTATCAGCTCCGCGCCACATTCGTGCCCGGCGACGAGACCCCGGCGCCGACTCCCGACCCCG
>JAPSIU010000296.1 GCA_031178565.1 Leucobacter sp.
GGCGACAACGAGGTCGTCGTTCGGATCGCCCCCCCGCCCCGCGACTGGCACGGTGTCATGAAGCCGTCGCCAGGATGGGGCTGGCACTACGGCCATCTCATCTCGATGGGAATCTGGCGGAGCGTACGGCTCGAGGCGGTGCCGCCGGTGGAGCTGTCGGACCTCGCCGTGACGGTGAAGGAAGCGACCGCCGCCTCCGCACGCCTGCTCGTTCAGTGGGATGCCCACAGTGTCGAGCCGGACGCGGTCGAGGAGACGGTCCGTCTCATCGTCCGGGATCCGGGCGGTGCGGTCGTCGTCGACTCGGCGGTCGTCGTCGAAGTGCTGCACGGAGTGAGCCGGCACCACGTCGAGCTCGAGATCTCCCAACCGGAGCTGTGGTGGCCGTTCGGCTACGGTGAGCAGCCGCTCTACACGATCGACGCAGTCGGCTCCCGCGACAGCGCGAGCACGGGCTTCGGGATCCGCACCGTGCGCATGGACCCCCTGCCGGAGCGGCACGGGCCCGACCTCTACAACTGGCGGTTCGTCGTCAACGGCCGACCTCTCTTCCTCAAAGGCGCCAACTGGTGCTGGACCGACCCGATGGCGCGACGCGGCTTCGAGGTCGATCGGCACATCCTCGATCTCGTGGTCCGGGCCAACCTGCAGATGCTGCGTGCGTGGGGCGGGGGCACCATCGAGAGCGACGCGTTCTACGAGGAGTGCGACCGGCGCGGAATCCTCGTGCTTCAGGAGTTCCCGCTGACCTTCGGGCTGGACTCGACCGCCGCCGATCTCGCGACGATCGACGAGCAGACGTCGCGCATCGTGCGTCGGCTGCGCAACCACCCCTCGCTGGTGATGTGGGGTGGGGGCAACGAGAACCCCGCGACGATCACGTCGGACGATCCGCTGACGGTCATCGGGCGACGGGTGACCCAGTACGACCCATCGCGTCCCTTCCACCGAACCGATCCCTGGGGTGGCAGCGAGCACTTCTACGGCGTGTACCACGACGGGATGCCGGTCGAGGCATATCGCGATCTGCTTCCGGCGGTCTTCGGGGAGTACGGACTGTCGAGCCAGTGCAACGTCGAGAGCATGGCTCGGTTCCTCGACCCCGCCCTCCTCGAGGAATGGCCGCCCCCGGAACACGGCGCGATCGTGCAGCATCAGTCGCAGTTCTCGCTCTTCGATCTCTTCAAGCAGGCCCGCTATGCGGCCTACGGCCCGATCCGTGACTGGGCAACCTTCATCGAGTACTCGCAGCTCGCTCAGGGCGATGCGCTCCGCTTCGCCTCCGAGCGCATGCGAGCGCACAGTGGCTCCGGGACTTCGGCGTACTGGTTCTACAAAGTCGGCGAGGCGTTCCCAGGCGCGTCGTGGGCCATCATCGACTACTACGGAGCGCCCAAGCTGTCCTATTACCGGGCCAAGCAATTCGGGTGTGCGCGCTCGGCCTACGCGACGTTCGACAAGCTCGACTGGGACGGCGAGGAGACCTTCCGAGCCGCGATCCACGTCTCCAACGACACTCCGGCCCCGCTTGAGGGGGCGGGGCTGCGTGTGCGACTCCACGACGCCGACCTCGCCGCCATCGCCGGGTACGACGCGGCCGTGGACGTCCCGAGCGACGGCCGCTTCGATGCCGCTGAGGTCGCCGTGGACCTGACCGGGCACGCGATCCGGCCGATGCTGCTGCTCGTCGAGCTGCGGGACAGCGAGGGGACACTCGTGAGTTCGCAGTGGTATCCGTTCAACCACCAGGTGAAGGATGCCGCGCTTCGAGCCCTCGAGACGCGCCCTCTCGACGAGCTCGCCGATGCGCCGGTGGCGGATCTGCTCGCCCCTTACGCCGAGCTCCCGTCGCCCCTCGGATCGCTTCCCCGCACCACTCTGCGGGCGAGCATCGACGGAGACGGGATCGTCATCGAGAACGCGGGGCCTCATGCCGCGCCCCTCGTGCTGATCGGCGGGTTCCCGCACGGCGTCGGCGCCTGGCTGGACGACAATGCGTTCGGACTCGCGGCCGGAGAGAGCCGGCGCGTCGCATTCGCCGCTCCGAACGGGGGACTGGAGGACCTTCAGGTGCGAGCCTGGAACGCGGACGCCGTCAATCCACGGTGACCCCGGTACGAGCGGTGCGCGGGGCGGGTCCGCTCGCACCCTCTCCCCTCGGCCAGCGGACGGCCATATCCTCGAGTCGACACGCCCGGAAGAGGTGCGAGCATGACGAATGCGACCGACTACGCGCTCGCCATCGACGTCGGCGGTACGAAAGCCGAGGCGGCGCTGGTGAGCCGGGCGGGCGAGGTACTCGCGGTGTCCCGGAGCCGCGTCGCCACCGGCGCCTCGACGACGCGCGCCGGCCTGGAGACGGCGGCCGCTGATGTCGCGCGCGCGGCGCTCTCGCACCTCGATCCGAATGCGCGCCTCGTCGGCGTCGGGATCGGCAGCGCGGGCCCGGTCGATCTGTCGGCCGGCTCGGTCTCGCCGATCAACATGCCCGCCGCAGCCGGGGCGACCTTCGGGCACCTCGAGCACGTGGCATCCGCCCCGGTGTCGCTCGCCCTGGACGGAACCTGCATCGCACTCGCCGAGCACCGCTTCGGCGCGGCGAAGGGCTGGCGAACCGCGCTCGCGCTGGTCGTCTCGACCGGCGTCGGCGGCGGGTTGATCGTCGACGGTCGCCCCCTCACGGGCCGCAGCGGCAACGCGGGGCACGTGGGACAGATGCGCATCGAGCCCCGCGCCGACGACGCAGCTGATGACGTCGGGACCGTCGAGCAGATCGCGTCCGGTCCGCACGCGGTCCGCTGGGCTCGGTCTCGGGGATGGCGAGGGGACACGGGAGAGGATCTCGCGCGCGATTACGCGGCCGGCGACCCGATCGCTCGCCGCGCCGTCGAACGATCGGCGTCGGCCATCGGAACGGCGATCGCCTCGATCTCGACGTTGCTCGATCTCGACGTCGCCGTCATCGCGGGAGGATTCTCGGGCGTCTCGCCGGACTACATCCCGCTCGTCGCCGCCGCCGTCGAGCGGGAGGCCATGCTCGCCTATGCGGCGGACGTGGCCGTGGTCCCCAGCGGGCTCAGCGGCTCCGGACCGTTGGTGGGCGCCGCCGTTCTCGCCTTCGACGCCGCCGAGCAGTAGGCGCCGAGCCGCGCCTCTGGCGCGAGGGTTCACTCATCCCGCGCGAGGGTGCACTCATCGTGCGCGAGGGTGCACTCATCGTGCGCGAGGGTGCACTCATCCCGCGCGAGGGTGCACTCGCGCCGCGCCGCCAGGGATCGTCGCGAGCATGCGGCCGGGTGCACAATCGGGGGATGGCCACTGCGTTCCCCGCCCTCACCGACGTCCCCGACCCGCGATTCGTCATGGTCGGCGACGGCTACCGCGTCGCGACGTACGAGTGGGGACCGGCGGATGCCACGACGGTGCTCCTCGTGCACGGGTTCGCGTCGAGCGCGCGCGACAACTGGGTGAACACGGGGTGGGTGCGCGACCTGCTGCGCGCCGGCTACCGGGTCCTCGCCGTCGACCAGCGCGGGCACGGCGCCAGCGACAAGCCGCACGACTCGGCCTCCTACGCGCTGCGCACGCTGGTGACGGACGTCGAGGCGGTGCTGGACACGCACCTCGTGAACGAGGCGCTCTACGTCGGCTACTCCCTCGGCGCGCGCGTCGGCTGGGAGGTCGCGCGTGACCTCGAGCCGCGCATCCCCCGCGTCGTCCTGGGCGGCGTGCCCGACGGCGTCCCGCTCGGCCGGCTGGACCTCGACCAGGTGCAGGCCTATGCGGAGCACGG
>JAPSIU010000297.1 GCA_031178565.1 Leucobacter sp.
CTGCTGCTCTGCTCGTTCGGAGGACCGAACGCGACCGAAGATGTGATCCCCTTTCTGCGCAATGTGACGCGAGGAAAGGACATTCCGGAGGAGCGGCTCGCGGAAGTGGGGGAGCACTACCACCACTTCGGCGGACGGAGTCCGATCAACGAGCAGAACCTCGCGCTGCAGGCGGCCCTCCAGAACGAGCTCGCACGCCGCGGGGTGCAGCTCCCCGTGATCTGGGGCAACCGCAACTGGCACCCCTATACCGTGGATACCCTACGCGACGCGAGCTCCTTCGGCGCGAAGCGGATCCTGACTCTCGTGACGAGCGCGTACGCCTCCTACTCCGGAAGCCGCCAGTACCGGGAGCACCTCGCGGCCGCCGTGGCCGAGCTCGGGGACGGGGCTCCCCGCATCGACGTGCTGCGTCCCTTCTTCAACGATCCGGGATTCGTGCAGGCGAACATCGACGCGATCCGGAGCGCGGGGGAGTCGCTCTCGGGCGGGCTCGCCGGGGCGCACATCGTCTATGTGACGCACTCCATCCCCGACACGATGCAGGACGCGTCCGCGGTCACCGGCCCGGGCTACCGGGAGCAGCACGAGGACGTACGCGCGACGATCGATGCCGCGCTCGCGGACGAGCTCGGCGCCGGTGCCGGCTCCTCGCTCGCATACTGCTCGCGCTCGGGCGACCCCCGCGTGCCGTGGCTCGAACCCGACGTCAACGATCACATCGAGGCGCTCGCGAAGGACGGCGTCCGCAAGATCGTCATCGCGCCAATCGGGTTCATCTCGGATCACATGGAGGTCGCGTTCGACCTCGACATCGAGGCGATGGAGACCGCGGCCGAGCACGGAGTCGAGGCGGTTCGCGCCGGCACCGTCGGGGTGCGCGAGGCCTTCGTCTCGGGGCTCGTCGACATGGTGCTCGAACGGGCCGCCCGGGAGCGCGGCGAATCCGTCGAGCCCCGCACGGCGGGATCGCTCCAGGCGTTCCCAGACGCGGCGCCTCCCGGAAGCTGCCGGATGCGGTTGAACGAGGTCACCGGGATCCCGGTCCTCGCGGGGACCGAGGACTAGCCCGAAGCGGATCGGCGAGACGAAGACCAGAGGACGGGACGGAAGAGCATGAGCGCGAGCAGCACGTCGGGCGGCAGCACCGTGGACCACAGCGGCGTGGCCGAGTCGATCAACTCGGCTGTCAACTACACCATGTACGCGGTGTTCCGCGAGGAACGCTCCGCGGCCGGGTTCGGAGCATCACCGGCGCTGCAGGAGGCCATCGGCGGTTTGCTCGCGGAGCTCGAGTCCACTGACGGGCTGGTGACCCGGGGCTGGTACGACGTGGCCGGCTACCGCGCCGACGCCGACGTGCTGGTCTGGTGGCACGCCCCCACTCCGGAGGCGCTGCAGAGCGCGTACCGGGCGGTGCTGGACCGGTCGAACGGCCGGCTGACGCCCGTGTGGTCCAACATCGGCGTGCATCGCGCGGCCGAGTTCAACCGCGGGCACGTGCCCGCCTTCCTCGCGGGCGACGCACCCAAGGGGTATCTCTGCATCTACCCCTTCGTGCGGGGACGGGAGTGGTATCTGCTGCCCGAGGACGAGCGCCGGAGCCTGCTCCGGGAGCACGGCGCGGCGGCCCGCGACTACGGCGACGTACTCGCGAACACGGTCGCCTCGTTCGCCCTCGGCGACTACGAGTGGCTGCTGGGCTTCGAGTCGGACGAGCTGGTGCGCATCGTCGACCTCATGCGGGAGCTGCGCGCGACGGGGGCCCGGCGGCACGTGATCGAGGAGACGCCCTTCTTCACGGGCCCCCGCCGTGATCCCGAGGAGCTCCTCGCGCGCGTGCTGGGCTGAGGGGCGTGCGGCGCCGATGATGGCACGTTCAGCGAATGTTCATCCCGGCGGAGCTGATTCTTGGCTCTCATCTGGGGATCTTCTGCCTGTAAGTTCAGCCTATCCTTGCTTGCGGGATTCTCGAATCGGCGTAACGTTGAAGATGTCAAGTCACACCGAAGAAAGGGGAACCACCCGATGGCTACCAAGCAGATCACAGTTCCGGCGGCGCAGGGAGACCTCCAGCGGCCCACGGGGGTGGCTCAGTACCTGAGCCCGGTGGTGCAGGATCTCATCGCCCTCGCAGTGAACGGCAAGCAGGCCCACTGGCACGTCCGCGGTGAGAACTTCATGGGCGTCCACGAGTTCCTCGATCAGGTCGTCGCGCACGCGCAGGACTCCTCCGATCTGGTGGCCGAGCGGATCGTGGCCCTCGGCCTGCCCGTCGACGCCCGCATCGGCACGGTCGCGGCGCGCACGACGACCCCCGAGTTGAGCGACGGCTTCCAGCAGTCGAGTGTGACCGTGCGCGAGATGGTCGCCCAGCTCGATGCGACGCTCGAGACGGTGTACGCCGCGGTGAAGGGTCTGGACGACATCGACCTCGTCAGCCAGGACATCGTGATCGGTATCGCCCAGCAGCTCGACAAGGACCGCTGGTTCCTGTCCTCGCACTACGCGGAGTAGACGCGGGCGGGCACATCCCGTTCGACGTGTGTGCAGCGCGGCCGTGATCCCCACCGGATCGCGGCCGCGTTTCCATGTCGTACTCAGGCCGCGATGGGAGCGGAGGAGATGTACTCCTCGATGAACCGCGCGAGCACCATGTGAGAGGCGCGTACGTCGGCTTCCTCGACGCGCTCGATGATCGCGTCGGCTTCGACGGGATCGAAATACCCGTGATTGGCGTACGCGCGAACCCGCGAGGTGAACGACGCCTTGTCCAGCTCGGGATGGAACTGGGTCGCGTAGACGTTGCGTCCGACGCGGAACGCCTGCACGGGACAGCTGCGCGAACTGGCGAGCACGGTGATGCTGGGCGGCACCTCGCTGATCGCCTCCTTGTGTCCGACGAAGGCGTCGAACTCCGCGGGCAGCTCGTGCAGCAGGGGATCGCCCATCCCCTCCGGGGTGAGGCTGATCCGCACGGCCTGCGAGGTCTCCCCGTAGGTGCGGTCGACGCGCGCGCCCTGGTGCGCGCCGATCGTTCCGATCCCGTAGCAGACGCCGAGGAACGGGAAGTCGAGGGTGACGACCTCGTCGAGCAGCACCGCGAGTTCGCGCTCGACCCGGAGCTCGGTCGCGGACTTGCGCTCGACGGGCTCGCTCACCGTGAACGGGCTGCCCGCGAGGATGATGCCGGAGTAGCGGGTGAAGTCGATCGGGCCGAGCGGGGCGCGGTCGACGCGGCGCCACTCGAGGTCCTCCGGCAGCAGCCCGGTGAGACGGCAGTAGGCGGCGTGCTCATCGGCGGCGACCGCGTCCTCTCCCCGTGTGGTGACGAGTAGGAACGGCTTCATAGCTTCTACCGTAGTGCTCCGGGAAGCCCGGACAAGCCGCCGCGTCACGCAGTGTCATCGAGACGACCGTCTGCGCATCCGCCCCTCGGCTCGCCCGGGACACCGGTCGGAGACTAGCTGTAGCTCCGGATCGCGACCACGGCGTTGTGCCCGCCGAACCCGAACGAGTTCGAGATGGCGAGCTGCGGTCCGTCGCCGAGCGGCTGGGGCCGATCCGAGATCGTGAGCGGAATCTCGGGATCCTGCTCGGCGACGTTGATCGTCGGAGGAGCGACCCGGTTGTGCACCGCGAGCACCGAGAAGACGGCCTCGAGCGCGCCGGTCCCGCCGAGGAGGTGGCCCGTGGCGGCTTTCGTCGCCGACACCGGGATCTCCTTCACCCGATCGCCGAAGACGTGGTGCAGGGCCGTGTACTCGGCCACGCCACCTCCACCCCCGTCGG
>JAPSIU010000038.1 GCA_031178565.1 Leucobacter sp.
GCCCGAGCGCGCGGCTGCACCACGCTCGGGCCTCGCGGAGCAGCTCCGTCTCGATCGGACGGTAGACGATGTCGGCGACCCAGAGCTCCGGGCGCAGCAGCGCCGGATCGAAGGGTGTTCCGGGGTGGTGCCTCATCCCCCGGGGTGTGCAGTGCACGACGCCGTCGCTCGCCGCGAGGCGATCGGGAAGCGCGTCGATGCCGACGCCCTCGACCACGGCGCCGGCGCCGGTGCCGGTGCCGGTGCCGGCACCGTGACGACCGGCCAGTTCCGCTGCGAGCTCGACGGCCCGGTCCTCGTCGAGGTCGACGACGGTGAGGTGCCCCGCGCCGAGGCGGAGCAGCGCGTCGGCGACTGCGGATCCCGCGCCCCCCGCGCCGAGCTGCGTCACCCGCTCGGTGCGCGCCCCCGGCATCCCCGCGCGGAAGGCGGCCTCGAATCCCGTGGTGTCGGTGTTGTACCCGACTCGGCCCTCGTCCGTGAAGAGGACGGTGTTGACCGCGCCGAGTGCCTCGGCGACCGGGTCGATGCCGTCGAGGTGATCGAGCACGAGCCGCTTGCAGGGATGCGTGATGTTGAGCGCGTCGAACCCCAGCAGCTCGGCCCAGACGAGGATCTCGGGGAGCCGTTCCGGCTCGATCCCGAGCACGGCGAGATCGACGTGCCGGAAGACGTAGTCGAATCCCTGGGCCCGGCCCTCGGCCATGTGGAGCAGGGGGGTGAGCGAGGGCGCGACCCCCGCGCCGACGAGACCCGCGAGGAATGATGATCTCGTGGTCACGGGGCTCCTTCGCTGGCGGACGTTCACGTTACAGATTAATGTACTAACCGGTACGTCCATGTTACGCGGCCGTGGGAGCGTGTCAAGCTCCGCTTCGAATTCTGCGCGGGTCTGCACGGACCTGGACCAGTCTGCACACACGAGCCTGCGCGGATCTGGGCCTGCACGAGGCTGCGCAGGCGCCAAGCCCCTGCCGCGTCTCGATGCGCCGAGCCCACGCCGCATCCGCGATCCCGCCCGAGCATTCCATTCCCGCCCGAGCCTTTCCGCACGAACATTTCCCTCGGGCGCGAATACTTCCCTCGGGCGAAGTGCTCCCCGCGCGCGAGAGGCCTCGGACGGGAACAATTCCCTCGGGCCGAAGTGCGCCCCGGACGGAAGCGCTCCCCGAGTGGGAGGCGCGCCCGAGCGGGAGAGGCCCACCTGTCCGGAGAAACCCCGGCCGGCGCGACACCCGCGCATCGCCGCCTACAGCAGGCGCAGATCCGACTCGATCGCGGTCGCCGTCTGCAGCAGCAGCGGCAGGTAGTGATCCCGCAGCCGCTCCATGGAGTCGCGGCTCGCGCTCGTCGAGACGTTCAGCGCCGCGGCGACCTTCCCGTCGCGGCCGCGGACGGGTGCGGCCGCGGAGCGCAGCCCGGCCTCGAGCTCGCCGTCGACGATCGCCCAGCCCTGATCCCGCACCCGCGCGAGCTCCGCGGCGAAGGCATCGGGATCCGTGACCGTGCGATCGGTCAGCGGGCGGGGCGGATCCTGCTCGAGCACCGCCCGAAGCTGCGGCTCCGGAAGCGCAGCGAGCAGCACGCGCCCCATACTCGTCGCGTAGGCGGGGAAACGGGTGCCGATCGTGATGCCGACCGTCATGATGCGCCGCGTCGGCACGCGGGCGACGTAGATGATCTCGGACCCTGCGAGCACCGCCGCAGAGACCGATTCGCCGACCTCCCGCGAGAGCGCCTCGAGGTGCGGCTGCATGGCCTCGGGGAGCGAGAGCGCGGAGAGGTAGCTGAACCCGAGCTCGAGCACCCGCGGAGTGAGGGCGAACGAGCGACCGTCCGCGCGCACGTACCCGAGCGCCTCCAGCGTACGCAGGAAGCGCCGCGCCGCCGCCGGCGAGATCTCCGCGCGGCGGGCGACGTCGCTGAGGCTCAGCTCGGGGTGCTCGGCGTCGAAGGCGCGGATGACCGCGATCCCGCGCGCGAGCGACTGCACGAAGTCGGCGTCGCGTGGCTCCTCCGCGCGTCGATCGTCTTCCGTCATCGGCCCTCCTCGGCGAGCATGCGGGTCAGCAGAGCGATCATCAGGGTGATCGCAGCAAGCGCGTTGTTCGAGATGCGGGACTCACCGCGCTCATCGAACAGCTGCCCGTTCTTCGCGAGGAAGTGCACGAACAGCGCGGCCGCGCTGCGCTTGTTGCCATCGGACAGGGGGTGATCCTTCACGATCAAGTACAGCAGGTTGGCCGCCTTCTCCTGTACGGAGGGATAGAGCTCCTGGCCGCCGAACCCCTGATAGATCGCGCCGATCACTCCGCGAAGGGCTTCTCCGCGCTCGCCTCCGAACAGCGCATCGGCGGGAAATTCGGCCCCCACACGGGCGATAATCTCCCTCGCCTCATCGATGGTGAGCGTCCAGCCCGGAACGACCCCCGACGGCGCATCGATCCGGCCCTCGTCATAGTCCCGCAGCAGCTGGAGGCTCGGCAGATACCGGCTCAGGACTTCTGCGACGCCGACCACGAGTTCGTCGGTCGCCCGCCCCAGCACGCGGACGATCGCTCCGAGCTGGTCGAGGCGCTGCTCGTTGAGCGCATAGCCGTCGATGAGATAACCGCGCAGCACCGACGATGCCCACTTGCGGAACTCGATGGCCCGCCCCGAACTGACGCGGTATCCCACTGCGAGGATCACATCGAGGCTGTAGATCGCCTCAGGACGCCCTACCCGAGTTGTATGCAAAATCTGCATATTACTCTCGGCATCGACTTCAGCATCGCCGAAGACGTTCCGGATATGCCGCGATACCCCGGATTGATCGATGCCGAACAGTTCTTCGATCTGTTTCGACGACGCCCACACCGTCTCGCGGTCGCGATCGAGCGGCAGGGCTAGCTCAATGCCAGGGGCGGAGTAGATGACGATGTCTTGTGAATTCATGAGGGGGCTCCTATTCGGTTCTGGCCCACCTGATCCTCATCACGTCTCCGTCAACGGCCTGATCACTCGTCACCACTCGCCCTTGTCCCTCTGCAGGAATACGCTACACGAGACCGCCGACATCGAGACCGGGACCACCTCGACTCCCTACCGCTCCAGCACGACCGCAAGGCCCTGCCCCACGCCGATGCAGATCGCGGCCACCGCGACACCGCCGCCCCGGCGCTTCAGCTCGTGCGCCGCGTGCCCGATGATCCGACCGCCCGACGCCCCGAGCGGGTGTCCGATCGCGATCGCGCCGCCGTGGACGTTCAGCTTCTCGGGATCGAGATCCGGCCAGCCCGCGAGACAGGCGAGCGACTGCGACGCGAACGCCTCGTTCAGCTCGACGAAGTCCACGTCCGCCCAGGTCTTGCCGGCCCGGGCGAGCGCCTTGTTCGCCGCCTCGATGGGAGCGATCGGGAAGTCGTCGGGATCGACGCCGTGAGCGGCGCGGCCGGTGATCCGCGCGAGCGGTTCGGCGTCCAGCGCCCCCTCGCGGCCGAGCAGCACCGCCGAAGCGCCGTCGTTGATCGACGACGAGTTGCCCGCGGTGACCGTGCCCTCGCCGGGAGGCGCGAAGAGCGCCTGCAGCCCGGCCAGCTTCTCGACGGTCGAGCCGTCGCGGATCCCCTCGTCGCGGGCCAGCTCGGCGCCGGGCACCTGCACGATCTCGGCGTCGTAGCGACCGGCCGCCCAGGCCTCGGCCGCCAGCCGGTGCGAGCGCACCGCGAATTCGTCCTGCGCCTCGCGGGTGATCCCCCACTCGCGCGCAATCTTCTCGGCGGACTCGCCGTTCGAGATCGTCCAGTGCTTCGGCAGCGCGCGATTGACCATGCGCCACCCGATGGAGGTGTTCCACATCGTCTGGTTGCCGACCGCAGGCCACGGCTTGGCCGACTTCTCGACCACGAACGGCGCGCGACTCATCGACTCGACGCCGCCCGCGAGGATCACCTCGGCGTCGCCCGACTCGATGGCGCGCGACCCCTGGATCACGGCTTCGACCGACGATGCGCAGAGCCGGTTCACGGTCGTGCCGGTCACCGAGGTCGGGAAACCCGCGAGCAGCGCGCCGAAGCGCGCCACGTTGCGGTTGTCCTCGCCCGCCTGGTTCGCGTCGCCGAAGATCACGTCTTCGATGCGGGCGGGGTCGAGCCCCGTGCGCTCGACCGCGGCACGCATCACGACGGCGGCGAGGTCGTCGGGGCGGACGCCTGAGAGAGCTCCGGCGGCTCGGCCGAAGGGGGTGCGGACGGCGTCGTAGATGAAAGTGGAGGTCATGCGGATGCTCCGATCGTCCTGTCGGCCAGCGCGAGCCCGGTGAGCTCCGCGAGGCCCTCGAGAGTATTGTCGCCGAACAGCTCGCGCACCGCGAAGCCCTCGGCGGTCACGTCGAACACCGCGTGGTCGGTGTAGACCCGAGACACGCAGCCGACGCCGGTGAGGGGGTAGCTGCAGGCCGCGACCAGCTTCGACTCGCCCTGCTTCGTCAGCAGGTCGGTCATGACGAAGACGTCCTTCGCGCCGATCGCGAGGTCCATCGCGCCGCCGACGGCCGGGATCGCACCGGGGGCGCCGGTCGACCAGTTCGCCAGGTCGCCGTTCTCGGCCACCTGGAAGGCGCCGAGCACGCACACGTCGAGGTGCCCGCCGCGCATCATGCCGAAGGAGTCGGCGTGATGGAAGTAGGCGGCTCCGGCCAGTGCCGTGACGGCCTGCTTGCCCGCGTTGATGAGGTCGGGGTCCACACGGCCCGGCTCGGGGGCGGATCCCATCCCGAGCATCCCGTTCTCGGTGTGGAGGATGATCTCCTGGTCCTCGGGGAGATAGTTGGCGACGAGCGTCGGCGCCCCGATCCCGAGGTTCACGATCGACCCCTCGGGGATGTCCGCGGCGATACGCGCCGCGAGATCCTGCCTGCTGATCCGGGTGCTCATCGATCGCCCTCCCCCGCTGCATTCGCAGCCTCTTCGAGCGGGCGGCCCTCGAGGTCCACCCCACCCACGAACTCGCCGTCGCGCAGCCAGCGCCGCTCGCCCACTGCGACGACGCGGTCGACGAAGATGCCCGGCGTGACGACAGTCTCGGGATCGATGCCGCCGAGCTCCACGAATTCGTCCACCTGCACGATCGTGGTCTTCGCCGCGGTCGCCATGATGGGGCCGAAGTTGCGGGCGGTCTCGCGGTAGACGAGGTTGCCCCAGCGATCCGCCTTGCGCGCGCTGATGAGCGCGAAGTCGGCCCGGATCGGGTACTCGAGCGCGTAGACGCGCCCGTCGATCTCCCGGGTCTCCTTGCCCTCGGCGAGCTGGGTGCCGACGCCGGTCGGGGTGAAGAACCCGCCGATCCCGGCGCCCGCGGCGCGGATCCGCTCGGCGAGGTTGCCCTGCGGCACGAGCTCGAGCTCGATCGCCCCCTCGCGGTAGAGCCCGTCGAACACCCAGGAGTCGGACTGGCGCGGGAAGGAGCAGATGATCTTCCGCACCCGCCGCTTCGCGAGCAGTGCGGCGAGGCCGGTGTCACCGTTGCCCGCGTTGTTGTTCACGATCGTGAGCTCGCTCGCGCCCTGCTCGATGAGCGCGTCGATGAGTTCCACCGGCTGACCGGCGCGGCCGAAGCCTCCGATCATCACCGTGGCCCCGTCGGGGATCCCCGCTACCGCCTCTTCGACGGACGGGACGGTCTTGTCGATCATCCGCTGCCTCCTCGCGCGTCCGCACGACGCTTTTCGCTATACGAAACTTTCTTCGTTCAGCGAATAGTCTAGCCCGGATCCGGCGCGTGCGAAAGCCCCGGCCCGCGACCCGGCCGCCGTCGGGATCGACGATCGCTGCGACACTTGAGCGCATGGGATACACAGCACTCGTCACCGGAGCATCGACCGGCCTCGGGCGGGAGTTCGCGAGGCAGCTCGCGCGGATGGGCGTGGGACTGATCCTCGTCGCGCGGGACGGAGAACGGCTGGATGCGCTCGCCGAGGCGCTCCGGGATCCGGGCCGCCCCGACATCGAGGTCATCGCCGCGGACCTCACCGCACCCGAGGGGCTCGAGCGGGTCGCCGCACGGCTCTCGAGCGACGAGCACCCCGTCGACATCCTGATCAACAACGCGGGGTTCGGCGTCTACGACGGATTCGAGTGCAGCGACATCGCGGCCGAGCGCCGCATGCACGAGCTCCTGTCCTGGGCGCCGCTGCGGCTCTCGCACGCCGCCGTGCCCGGCATGCTGCGGCGCGGTCGCGGCTGGATCCTGAACGTGGCGAGCGTCGCCGCCTTCACCCCGACCGGTACCTACGGCGCCGCGAAGGCGGCCCTCGTCTCGCTCTCGCGCTCGCTGAACGCCCGCTATCGCGGCCGGGGCCTGCGCGTCACGGCGCTGTGCCCGGGGCTGATCGCCACCGAGTTCCACGAGCGCATGGGCGAGGATCACCTCCCGCCGCTCCCCCGGATCGCCTGGGCCGACACCGCCCGCGTCGCCCGGGAGGGACTGCGCGCGCTTCGCCGCGGACGCGGCGTCGTCGTCTCGGACTGGCGGTACCGCCTCGCGCTGCCGCTCACGCGGATCCTGCCGGATCGGGTGCTCGAACGCGTGTCCACGACGAACGCGGACGCGCGGGGGATCCCCGGGAGTCCGGCGCGAACCGTTCAGCACGGCACGGCCCGGGATCGATAGAACCGGGACCGATAGAACCGGAGACGATCAGGAAGCCGCGCGAACCGGCGCGAGCCAGGCGGCCGCCTCGGCCGCGGCGCGCTCGGCGAGATCGCCCCGGCGCCTGCGGTAGGCCTCGAAGGATCGCGCCGCCGGCCAGTCCTCCCCGAGATACTCCGCGGGAAGCCCGGGATCGCGCCGCAGCAGTACGAGCCAGTCGGCGACCAGCATCGTCAACGCGGAGAGCGGGGACGCGTCGAGCACCTCCGGCGCCGGCCGATCCCACTGCCCCAGGAACCACTCGTGCTCCGCCCGGATCGCGTCGAGGTCCCACGCGACGGGCACGCGCTCCGCCATCGGGAAGCACGTCAGATCCTGCGCGTGGAAGGCGACGAGGTCAGCCTCGGCGAGCTCCGTCCGCAGGGAGCCGAGCGCCTGCTCGGGATCCAGCCGACCCGGCGCGACCCACAGCCCGTCCCGCAGCGCGGCGAACCCGGCCCAGGTCAGCGCGGAGCGCAGCCGGTGGCGCACCCCGCGCTTGTCCTCGGGGATCGAGAACGTGACGAGGGTCCAGCCGTCGCCGTTCGGCTCGAAGGGCTGCTCGGCGTGCACCCGCGCCGCCGCGTCGTCGAGCACCTGCTCCGCTGCCCCGGTCACGCGGTACGTGACGCCGCGCCCCTCCCGCTCCCGTGCGAGGAACCCCCGCACCGCGAAGCGGTCGAGAGCGGCCCGCGCCGCGGGAGCGGAGACCCCGGCTCCCTCGAGCACGTTGATGAGCGTGACCGCGCGGAACGGCCCCTCGTGCCCGCTCCGGCGCAGCTCCCCGATGAGGGACAGCACGAGCCGCCGAGGGTGGTGGTGACGCGAATCGGTCTCCGACTGCGCTTCCGCGGCTTCAGTGTCCATGGTCCGTTTATATCAAGCCGCGGGGCGAGCGACCTCACCGCGCTTGGCACGCTGGATCTGCTCGTAGACGTGGGTGCGCAGTTCCGTGAACCGGGGCAGCGCGCGCGTGGTGATCTGATCCCGCTCGGGCGCGAGGTCGATCGCGAGATCCTCCTGCACCCAGGTCGGCGACTTCGACAGCACCACGACCCGCTCCCCGAGATACACCGACTCGTCGATGTCGTGGGTCACGAAGAGGATCGACATGCCGCGGTCGAGGTGCAGAGAGCGGACGAGATCCTCGAGATCGGCCCGCGTCTGCGCGTCGACGGCCGCGAACGGCTCGTCCATGATGAGCACCTCGGGCTGGTAGGCCACGGCGCGCGCGATCGCGACGCGCTGCTGCATGCCGCCCGAGAGCTGCCACGGGTACTTGGCGTCCGCGTGGTCGAGGCCGACCGCGACGAGCGCGTCGTCGACGATCCGCTTCGTCTCCGCCTTCGACAGCCTGCGGTGCTTGAGCGGCAGCTCCACGTTGTCGCGCACCGAGAGCCACGGGTAGAGGCTGCGGCCGTACTCCTGGAACACGAGCGCCATGTTCGGCGGCGGTCCGGTGACGGCCTTGCCGTCGAGTTCGACGACGCCGCTCGTGGGCTTCAGCAGCCCCGAGATGCACTTCAGCAGCGTCGTCTTGCCGCAGCCGGACGGTCCGACGATGCAGATGAGCTCCCCCCGCTTCATGCTGAAGCTGATGTCGCCGATCGCCTCGACGCTCCCGGTCGACGACTCGTACACCTTTCGCAGGTGCTCCACCTCGAGCAGCGTTTCAGGCACGCTCCACCTCCCTAATCCCGTGGTACCAGCGCAGCACGCGCCGCTCCACGAATCCGAATACCGTTGCCAGCAGCACGCCGATGAGGCCGAGCAGCACGATCCCGCTCCACATCTCGGCGATGAGATAGTTCCTCTGGAAGAACACGATCTGGTAGCCGAGCCCCGACGACGAGTAGAACATCTCGGAGATCACCATCAGGATCAGCGCGATCGACAGCGTCTGACGCACCCCGGCCATGATCCGCGGGCTCGCCGCCGGCAGGATCAGGTACCTGATGCGCTGGGCGGTGGTGAGCGAGAACGACCTCGCGGTCTCCTGCATCACGGAATCGGCCGATCTGACCCCGTCGATCGTGTTCAACAGCACGGGCCAGATCGCGCCCGCGACGATCACGACGACCTTCATCGAGTCGGTCGCCCCGATGAGCACCGCGATGATCGGGATCAGGGCGGGCGGAGGGATGGCGCGGAAGAACTCGAGGACCGGGGTCAGCAGATCCCGCAGCCAGCGCACGCGGCCGATGACCGCGCCGCCCGCGATGCCGATCAGCACCGACAGCAGGATGCCGAGGGCGAGCCGACCGAGGCTCGGGAGCACGTCGTCGGTGAAGGCGGGGCCGATCCAGGTCTTCGCGAAGGCCTCGGCGATGACGACGGGGCCGGGGAAGAAGCGTCCGGGTGCGACGGTGCCCCAGATCCCCCAGACCACGAGCAGCGCGATGGGGAGGCCGACGGCGTACAGCGTGTTCTCGCCGAGCCTGGCCCACAGCCGGGATTTCCTCCTCGGCAGCACGACGGTGCTGGTGTAGAGCGTCACGCGGGATCCTCCCCTCGCACGGACTGGTGCCAGAACAGGGCCCGGCGCTCGATCAGGCCGAAGATGACGTTCACGATGAGGCCGATGAGGCCGGTCACGATGACGATCGCGAACACACCCTCCTGATCCCCGTTGTTGTAGTCGAGCATCAGGCGGTTGCCGAGGCCGGGATTGTTGATCGTCATCTCCGCGGTCACCGCGAGCACGAGCGCGACGGAGGCCGCGAGCCTCAGGCCGGTCATGAGGTACGGCAGCGCGGTCGGCAGGATCAGCTTCGACAGGATCTGGCCGCGGGACAGCGAGAAGCTGTACGCCGTGTCGCGCGCGACGGCGTCGATGTCGGCCACGCCGTAGAGCACCTGCACGAAGACCTGCCAGAAGCTCGCGAAGACGATGATGACGAGGGCGGCCTCGAGACGCATCCCGAATCCGAGGATCGCGAGGGGGATCAGCGCGACCGAGGGGATCGGCCGGAGGAACTCGACGGTGGTGTGGGTGAGGCGGCGCAGGACGGGGATCATGCCCACGACCGTTCCGAGCGCGAGCGCGAGCGCCGCCGAGACGGCGAGGCCGATACCCCACGCGGTCAGCGTTCGGCCGACGTTCCTCCAGAACTCCAGGTCGAGCGTCTCCGTCCCGAGACGCGCGAGCGTGTCGGTGGCGTAGGGGAAGCTGTCGGGGTTCACGAGCCCGAGCGCGGGAACGAGCTGCCAGGTCGCGAGGAACCCGAGGACGCCCACGACGCCGAGCAGCACCTTCCGGGCGGTCTGCCGCGAGCGCTCGCTGCGTCGGCGGGGTGGTGAGTGTGTGGCGACGGCCATGTCTCCCTTTCGGATCCGACGGGGCGGGGCGTCCTTCCGGGCGCCCCGCCCCGTGCGGCGGATCAGTACTGCGTGAAGATGCCCTCGATATCGGGCCGCTCATCGAGCACGCCGTACTCGACGGCGAGGTCCGCGAGCTCGCCGATCTGCTCGAGGTCGAGTTCGGGATCGAACACCGGGAGCGTGACGCTGTCCGCGACCTCCTTCGGCAGCTCGAGGTGCTTCTCGATCGCGGCCCGCGCGACGTCCTCGTTCTCATTGGTGAACTCGAGCGACTCGGCCATCGCGGCGGCGTAGTCCTCGACGAGCTCCGGATCGGACTCGATCAGCTCGTTCGTCGTGAAGTTCGTGAGCACAGTGAGCCCGGGCAGCACCTCCTGGTAGGGGTGCATGACCAGGTTGCCGCCTCCGTCGACGATCTGCGACATGAACGGATCCGGAACCCAGGCGGCGTCGATGTTGCCGGCCTCGAGCTGACCCGCCGCGTCGGGGAACGCGACCTCGACGAACTCGATCGTCGAGGAATCGCCTCCGTCGGCATCGACCGCGGCCTTGATGGTCAGATCGCCCGCCGCCCCGAGGCTGTTCACCGCGACCTTCTTGCCGGCGAGGTCGGCGGGCTCCTCGATCCCGGAGCCCGCGAGCGACACGACGGCGTTGACGTCCTCGCCCTCGGCGCGGCTGCTCGAGAAGTTGCTGATGACCGTGACCCCGAGATTCTGCAGGCCGGCGCGGAACGGCCCGAACGGCTGGCCGACGGCGAACTGGATGTCGCCGCTCATGAGCGCAGGGATCGCCTGCGCGCCGCCCTGCGCGGGCTGGATCTCCACGTCCAGGCCGTGCTTCTCGAAGATCCCCTCGTCGATCCCAACCCAGACGGCGATCGAGTCGCTGATGGGGAGCGCCGCGACGCGCACCTCGCGCAGTTCGCCGCCTCCCTCCGAGGTCGTGTCGGATCCCGCGTCGGGGGCGGCCGAATCGGTGCAGCCCGCGAGCGCGAGCGATGCTGCGGCCAGCAGGCCGAGGGCGGCGAATCTCTTCTTCATCGAACAGACCTCTCTGTGGGGAATATCGTCGTTGACTCCCGGTCAATGGTGAACGACCCATCCCGCATTGTCAAATTTTTCTGCACGATCGTCACTGATTCGTGAATTCAGCACGGGCGTTATACGGAACGTGATACTTCAGGCCGCGATAGGGTTCCGAACTGTGACCCTTCCTCGCACCGTCTCCGAGAGCAGGCCCTGGGGGCTCCTCCTCGCCGCGGTGTGCCTGGTCGCCGTGAACATGCGCATGACCATCACGGGTGTGGGACCGCTGCTCGAGCAGATCGCCGCGGACCAGGGCGTGAGCCCCGCCGCGCTCGGCGGCCTCGCCTCGGTTCCCCTGCTCGTCTGGGGTCTCGTCTCCCCGCTCGCGCACGCGCTCAGCGTCCGGCTCGGCCTCGAGCGCGCGGTCACCTGGTCGCTCGTCGCCCTCGCAGCGGGCACGGTCTGGCGCTCCCTGCCCGGAGGAACCCTCAACCTGTGGCTCGGCACCGCGTTCATCGGCGCCGCGCTCGCCGTCGGCAACGTGCTGCTGCCCGCCGTCATCCGGCGCGACTTCGGCTCGCGGATCCCGCTCGTGATGGGCGTCTACACGGCGCTGCTCGGCGGCCTCGGGGCCGTCTCAGCCGGACTCGTCGTCCCGATCTCGCACATCGATGCGGGCAGCGGCGAACTCGGATGGCCGGTCGCACTGCTCGCGACCGGCGCGTTCGTCCCTGTGGCACTGCTGGTCTGGATCCTGGCGACTCGGGGATCGGGGCGAAGCGCAGCGCTCGCCGTTCCCGCTCCCGCAGGCCCGGACAGCCCTGGTGGACCGGGCGAACCGGGCGAACCGGCCAGACGGGGCGAGCGAACCGGACGGATCGGACGGCGCATCTGGAGGGATCCCGTGGCGTGGGCGGTGGCGCTCTACATGGGACTCCAGTCCACGATCTTCTACATGATCGCCACCTGGCTCGCCCCCATCGAGACCTCGACCGGGAGATCACCCGTCGAGGCCGGGGTCGACGTCATGCTGTATCAGCTCGTGAGCATCCTGGGCTCCCTCATCCTGCCGGTGCTGTACCGGGGACGCCTGCGCCGCTGGCTCGCCGCGATCATCCCGGTGGTGATCGGCGGCTCCTTCGCCTGCGTCGTCCTTCTCCCCGGCGCGGCTCTGCCCTGGATCATGCTCGGCGGCCTCGGGTCGGGCGCGTCGCTGAGCATCTCGCTCATGTTCATGGCGATCCGCGCACGCGAGCAGGAGGCCGCGAGCGCGCTCTCCGGCATGGCGCAGTCGGTGGGCTATCTCATCGCCGCGACCGGGCCCGCGGCATTCGGGTGGCTGCACGATCTGAGCGGGGATTGGATCGCGCCGCTGGCCCTCCTGCTCGCGGTCTCGCTCGCGCAGCTCGTCGTCGGGCTGGCAGTCGGCCGCGAGCGCTTCGTGTTCGATCGGCTCCGCTGAGTGCGGAAACCGGAGCCGGCGGCGGGGCTCAGCCCGGGAAGGCGACGCGGCGGAGCAGGTCCGCGAGCTGTTCGCGCTCCTCCGGGGAGAGCACGGCGAACGGATGCTCCTCCGCATCGAGGACCGCGGCCCGAGCCGCGGCGCAGACCCGACGCCCCGCGGAGGTCGCGACCACGACCTTCGAGCGCCGATCCCGCTCGTCGGGGCGTCGCTCGACGAGGCCCTGACGCTCGAGGTCGTCGATGAGCGTCACGACCTGGCTCGGATCGAGGCGCAGGAAGTCGGCGAGCTCGCGCTGAGTCGGGCGCAGGTCGTCGCACGCCAGCGACAGCACGGGGTACGAGCGGACCTTGAGCCCGAAGTCTCGCAGCGCCGCATTTCCCACCGCGAGCGACAGCGCGTTGGAGCGCGCGAGCAGGAAGCTCAGGTCCTGGGCGACGGCGCTCCGCTGCCAGGCCGGATCCATTGCGCGCAACCCGCCGTCTGTTTCACTCACCCTCTCATCATAGCAACGCGTGAGATTCACAATGGTTGACTTTTTCAACGAATCTCGATGTACTGGATCCACAAGCAGAAGGAGCCTCACCATGTCACTCGCCGGCAAAGTCGCCATCGTCACCGGATCCGGCCGCGGACTCGGCCTCGCCTACGCGCAGGAGCTCGCCCGCCAGGGCGCCTCCGTCGTCGTAAACGATGTCGACGCGACGACCGCCGCCGAAGCGGTCGCGAGCATCGAGAGCGCCGGCGGCACCGCGACCGCCGTCGTCGCCCCGGTCGGCCCGACGGAGACCGCGAAGCAGCTCGTCGACGCGGCGTTCGACAGCTACGGCCGACTCGACATCCTCGTCACCAACGCCGGCGTGCTGCGCGACACCGTGCTGTGGAAGATGAGCGACGACGACTTCGACACGGTGATCAACGTCCACCTGCGCGGCACCTTCACCTGCGTGCGCGAGGCCGCGACCCGCATGCGCGAGCAGGGCGAGGGCGGCCGCATCATCTGCATCGGCTCCCCGACCGGTCAGCGCGGCAACTTCGGGCAGACCAACTACGCGGCGGCCAAGGCCGGCATCGTGGGCATGGTCCGCACCTGGGCGATGGAGCTGAAGAAGGCCGGGATCACGGCCAACGCGGTGATCCCCGTCGCCGCGACCGCGATGACCGCGACCGTGCCCTACTTCCACGCGGCGGTCGAGGCGGACGCGAAGGGCGAGCCGATGCCGTCGTTCTTCCGCCACGACCTCGGCTTCGGCACCTCGGCCGACGTCGCCCCGCTCATCGCATACCTCGCCTCCGACGACGCGGCCGGCGTCACGGGCCAGGCCATCGGGGTCGGCGGCGACCGCCTGCAGCTCTGGTCGCACCCCGAGCCCGTGCTGAGCGAGTATCACGAGGGCGGCTGGTCCGCGGAGGCGCTCGAGGCGGAGTTCCCCTCGACCGTCGGCGCGCAGATGCAGTCGGTCGGCGAGAAGTTCCCGCCGCTGCCCGAGGAACTGCAACCGCCGCAGGCCTGAGCAGAGGAATCATCATGACCCGCTACGAACCGCAGCTCGACCTCGACGCGATCGTCGCGATCGACACCCACGTCCACGTCGAGATCGGCGCGCACGGTCACTCGTCGCTGCCGGTCGACCTCACCGAGGCTGCGAGCAAGTACTTCCGCACCGACGGCCCCCGACCCGAACTCGACGCCATCGCCGACTACTACCGCGAGCGCAAGATGGCCGCGGTCGTGTTCACGGTCGACGCCCGCACGAACCTGGGGCAGGATCCGATCCCGAGCAGCGAGATCGCCGAGGGGGCCGCGCGCCACAGCGACGTGCTGATCCCCTACGGGTCCGTCGATCCCCTGCTCGGCCGAGCGGCGGTCGACGAGGCGCGCCGGCTGGTCGAGGATCACGGCGTACGCGGCCTCAAGTTCCACCCGACGGTGCAGGGCTTCGATCCGAGCGACGAACGGCACTATCCGCTGTACGACGCGATCCAGTCGCTCGGAGCGGTCGCCCTCTTCCACACCGGTCAGACCGGGATCGGCGCCGGGCTCCCCGGAGGGCGCGGGCTGCGGCTCGCACTCTCCAACCCGATGCTGCTCGACGGCGTCGCCGCCGACTTCCCCGATCTGCAGATCGTGATGGCGCACCCCTCCGTGCCCTGGCAGGAGGAGGCGCTCTCCGTCGCGACGCACATCTTGAGACCGAGCGAACGC
>JAPSIU010000298.1 GCA_031178565.1 Leucobacter sp.
TCGCTTCCGAGGAGGCCTCGTACGTGTCGGGCGCGGTGGTCCCGGTGACGGGCGGCAAGCACCTGTAGCGCACCCGCCGCGAGTTGGCGCTGTTGCCCGTGCTCGCGCTGTTGCCCCCGGCCCCGGACCCACCCTGCCCACCCACCTCCGATTCGCGGGTGCGTTCGTGCTGGTTGGGCCGCCAGCAACCGGCGCCAAGGCACCCGCGAACGGTCGAAATAGGCCGAGGTGGGCCCGGGGCCCATGGGACCCGCCGCGAGCGCCGCGGACGAGGACTATTCGCAGACGAGAACTACCAGATCTCGTCGGCGGAGGTGCCGAGCACGGTGAATATGATCGCGAGCGGTACGAGCCAGATGAGTGCGAGGAGGGCCGCCTCGACGCGCAACCGGACCTTGAGCCGCAAGCGCGTCGCGCGCACGCCGATCATGACGAGGAGGGCGACGAGCGCGAAGCCGATCCCGATGCTGCACCAGACCGGATCCCACGGGTAGAGGACGAAGAGCACCACGGCGACCACGACGAACGCGATGATGCCCGAGAACAGCCAGCGGTTCGTGCTCGCGGAGTTCACGGCGGGCTGCCGCCACTCGAGCGCGGGATCGGTCTGCCCACGGTGCGGATTCGGCACCGACGCCTCGGTCATGGCGCCCTGCGTCGACCCATCGAGGATCGGGCGCTCCTGGAACTCGCTATCACGAGGCGGCCCCGAGACGGTTCCCTGCCCGGTCCCGGCGTCGAGACGCGTGGCGGGATGAGGCGGCTCGGGCAGTTCCTCCGCCATCCGATCCTTGCTGTCGGGATCCACCGCGGGTTCGATGTCCTCCGGTTCGACGGCGTCGGGATCGAGGATCTGCGATTCGTCCGACCCCGACGCCGGTCCGTGCTGAGGGACGTGTCCGGGATCGTGCTCGGCGGCCGACTCGGCGGCCGATTCCGTCCCGGGTTTCCTGTGCGGTTCTTTGTGTCGCATCGGATCCTCCCTCCGCGCGCCGCGCGGCGACGTCTGATCGCGGTACTCGCAGCACTCGCCACTCGGTCGCAGTGCTCGATACTCCGAACGTAGTGCTCCCGCTCTCGCCGCTGCAGAGGGTCGACAGGTTCGGGGCGCGGACGTATCATGCTGCGGGATCCGGTCGGCCCTGTCCGGTTCGGGAGGCCCGGCCCCAGCTCAACGGGAGAGACCGCGCGCGCTCGCGAGGAGGTCCGCGGTGAACGGCTCCCGAGGCGCCGCGAAGATCCGCTCGGTATCGCCCTCCTCCACCACCCGGCCGTCGCGCATGATGAGCACGCGGTCGCATACGGTGCGCACCGCGGCGAGGTCGTGCGAGACGAACACGATCGTGACGCCCTGCTTCTCCTGCAGGTCGCGGAGCAGGGCGAGGATCCCGGCCTGCGTGGAGACGTCGAGCGCCGAGACCGGCTCGTCGCACACCAGCACGTCGGGATCCGCTGCGAGCGCGCGGGCGATGGCCACGCGCTGGCGCTGCCCGCCCGAGAGCGTGACCGGACGGCGGCGGAGGAACTCGGGCCCCAGTCCGACCCGCGCGAGGAACTCCTCGGGAGGCGGGGGAGCGGCGTCGGTGGACCGTCCGGAGGAGGCGGAGATGATCCGTTCGACGCGCCAGCGGGGATCGAAGGTCGCGTACGGGTCCTGCGGGATGAGCCTGATCCTCGGCGCAGGATCCGCGAGCGAGATCGCACCCTCGTCGAGCCGCTCGGCGCCGACGAGGACCCTCGCGAGGGTGGTCTTCCCGGCGCCGGACTCGCCGACGATCCCGACCGCCTCGCCCTGTCGCAGCGTCAGCCCGACCCCGTCGAGCCCGATCGAGCTGCCCGACGGCGCCTCGAAGCGGCGCGCTGCGTCCCGGAGCTCGACGAGCGTCCTTCCGAGGGCCGGCCCACGCCCTGGTTTCGCGCCGCTCGGGATCGCCGAGACGAGCGCCTGCGTGACCGGATGCTCCGGGTGCGCGAGGATCCGGTCCGCGGTGCCCGTCTCGACGATCCGGCCCCGATCGAGCACGGCGATCCGGTCCGCGATCCGGGCGACGCTGTCGAGGTTGTGACTGATGAGCACGAGGGAGGTGCCGCGGGCGCGGATCTCGCCGAACAGACGGAGCACCCGCGCGGCGGTCGTGGGGTCGAGCGCGGTGGTCGGCTCGTCCGCGACCACAAGGGAGGGCTCTCCGATGAGCGCCGACGCGACGAGGGCGCGCTGCCGCATCCCGCCCGACAGCTCGGTCGATCGCTGGCGGGTTCGGCGCGCCGCATCGGGCAGGCCCGCAGACTCGAGGGCCTCGAGCACCGGTCTTCGGCGCTGCGCACGGCGCACAGCGCGGATCGCGAGCGTCTCGCCGACCTCTGCTCCGATGGTGCGGAGCGGGTCGAGCGACTGCAGAGCGTCCTGCAGGATCAGCGAGACGGTCGAACCCCGGAGGGAGCGCCAGCGCCGCTGGGAGGCGTCGCGCACGTCCTCGCCCGCGATCGCGAACGACCCCGCTCGCACCGACCAATCCGGATCCCCCTGCGTGAGTCCGAGCAGGGTGCGCGCGAGGACCGATTTGCCGGCGCCCGACTCGCCGACGATCGCGAGGCATTCGCCTTGCTCGACGGTGAGCGAGACATCCTCGACGACCCGGGGGCCGCCGCGCAGCGAGACCGTGAGATCGCGCACTTCGAGCACGCTCATGCCGATCCTCCGCTCGACAGCCGGCGCCCGAGCACCGTGAGCGCGGCCGCCGTCGCGACGATCGCGAGACCCGGGCAGACGGTCATCCACCACGCGGTCGTGAGATAGACGCGGCCCGCGTTCAGCATCGCCCCCCACTCGGGGGACGGCGGCAGGGCCCCGAGGCCGAGGAACCCGAGCGCCGACACCCAGACGATCGCCTGGCCGACGCCGAGCGTCGCTGCGGAGACGAGCGGCCAGAGCGAGTTGGGGGCGATGTGGCTGACGAAGATCCGGGCGGGGCCGGCGCCGTCGAGCCGGGCCCATTCGACGTAGCCGCTTCGCGCGATGCCGCGCACCCGTGCGCGCAGCATCCGCGCGTAACCCGGGATCGTGGCGAGCCCGATCGCGAGGACGGAGGCGGCGGGGCCGCCCCCCATGATGGAGATGAAGAGCAGCGCCATCACGAGGGTCGGAAGCGCGAACAGCACCTCGAAGACCCGCCCGAGCGAGGCGTCGAGGAACCGCGGGCCGAGGCCGGCCGCGAAGCCGAGCACGGCCCCGACGCCGATCCCGATCCCAGTCGCCGCCAGACCGATCCCGACCGACGCCGCCGCGCCGTGGACGACGCGGGTGTAGAGGTCTCGTCCCGACTCGTCGGTGCCGAACGGGTGCGCGGGCGACGGGGGAGCGAATGCGTCGGCCGGGTGCACGGCGAGGGGATCGCCGGGTGCGAGCAGCTGCGGGGCGCACACCGCGATGGCGGTGAGCAGCAGCAGCGCGACGCCGATCGACCCGGACCAGCCGAGCGTCGCCCCCGCGCGGGCGAGCCGGCTCGCCGAGCGCCGTTCGCGCGACTGACGGCCGGCCGCGATCCCGGCGCTCACGAGCCCACCACCTCCTCTGCCGCGGGAGCGACCTCCCGGCGATGCTGCAGCCGAGGATCGACGAGGTGCTCGAGAACGTCCGAGAGGAGCATGATCACGACGTAGAGCAGCGCGATCACCGCGACCGCGCCGATGACGACCGGAACGTCGCGCACGGTCGCGGCCTCGAGCAGCAGCCGTCCGAGGCCCTGCCGCGCGAAGAGCGACTCCACGA
>JAPSIU010000299.1 GCA_031178565.1 Leucobacter sp.
ATCCCAACGCCTGGGGTCGCATCTTCGAGGAGCGCAGGCCCCTCTACGAGGCGGTCGCCGACGTGACCTACCGCACCGACCGGTCGACCAAGGAGCAGCTCGCGCGCCGCGTCGCGCAGTGGGCGCGCAGCTACACGAAGAAGGAGCAGCAATGAGCGACACCCCGACCGTCCTCCAGGTGACGGGAGACTCGGAGTACTCGATCACGGTCGGCCGCGGCCTCCTCGACCGTGTGCCGGAGGCGCTCGGCGATCGGGTCGCGAAGGTGTTGATCGTGCACACGCCGACGGTCGGCAGGCTTGCCGAGGAGCTGCGCGCGTCGCTGCAGGAGCGCTACGCCCAGGTGCTGCTCGCGGAGGTGCCCGACGCCGAGTCGGCGAAGCGGGTCGAGGTCGCCTCGTTCTGCTGGCAGATCCTCGGGCAGGCCGATTTCACCCGGACGGACGCCGTGATCGGCCTCGGCGGGGGCGCGGTGACCGACCTCGCGGGGTTCGTGGCCGCCACCTGGCTGCGCGGTGTCAAGCTCGTTCAGATCCCGACGACGGTACTCGGAATGGTCGACGCGGCCGTCGGCGGCAAGACGGGCATCAACACGGCCGAGGGCAAGAACCTCGTCGGCTGCTTCTACGCCCCCTCGGCGGTGATCTGCGATATCGAGCTGCTCGACACGCTGCCCCGCAACGAGATCCTCGCGGGCTTCGCCGAGATCGCCAAGTGCGGTTTCATCGCGGAGCCCGAGATCCTCGACCTCCTCGAGGCGGATGTCGACCGCGCGACCGATCCGGCGTCGTCGGAGTTCCAGCGGCTCGTGGAGCTCGCCGTGGGTGTGAAGGCGCGCGTCGTCTCGGAGGACTTCCGCGAGGGCGGACTGCGCGAGATCCTCAACTACGGCCACACGCTGGGCCACGCGATCGAGCACGCCGAGCGCTACCAGTGGCGCCACGGCGTCGCGATCTCGATCGGGATGATGTACGCGGCGGAGCTCGGGCGCATGGCGGGATCCCTCTCCGACGAGGCGGTCGAGCGGCACCGCAGGATCCTGTCATCGCTGACCCTGCCGCTGTCGTACCCGGCCGGCCGATGGCCGGGCCTCCTCGCCACGATGCAGCGGGACAAGAAGGCCCGCGCCGGGATGCTGCGCTTCATCGTGCTGGACGACATCGCGAAGCCCAGAGTGCTCGCGGGCGTGGACGAGTCGGTCCTGCAATTCGCCTATCAGGAGATCGCGAACTAACGGGCCGCGGTTTCGTCCTGCGACCGACGGCTGCCCCCGAGCCGGGATGACCAGGAGCTCTGGTAGCCGGAGTCCGATCCCGCCTCGCGCTCCGATGAAGATTCCTTCATCCAGTTTTCACGAGCGCATCACAATGGTCGGTCAGCATAGTGGTATGTCATTCGCACGACGGATCCTCGTCCCGGGCACGCTAATCGCGCTGCCGGTGATCTTCACGGCGGGGAGCATCCTGCTCCTGCAGATGCCGGGAGCGCCGCGGCTCTCGGGCGAACCCGTCGTGGCGACGGCGCCGGGTCACACGCAGGCGGAGTCGGACTCTGCGGCCGAGACCGACGGGCGCGAGCCGGATCCCGAGCCGGAGCCGGCGCCCGCGCCCCAGCCCGCTCCGGCTCCCCAACCCGCTCCGGCCCCGCAACCCGAGCCGGCGCCCGCCCCGGCGCCGATGCCGGCTCCGGCGCCGATGCCGGCTCCGGGCGGAGACGACGACGGGGACGGCGATGACTGACGCGCCGACACGCCCGATCCCGCAGGCGGTGTCCGCTCCGCGGAGGCTGCACGCGCTGCCCGCGCGCTGGCGGATCACCGCCTGGATCATCCTGAGCACCGTCTTCACCCTGACCGCCGTCGGTGTGCTGGGGAGGAGCCTCCTGCTCGCGGGCGTCGAGCAGGGGGCGAACTCGGGCATCGAGCAGGAGGCCGCCGAGTTCACGCACTTCGTCGAGGACGGCGGGGCGACCGGCGAGGAGGCCGGTCGCGACGCGAGCGGGCCTGCGGCGTTCTCGTCACCCGAGGGTGTGCTGCAGAGCTACATCGACATGCAGTCCGTCCACGCGGGGGAGGTCATCCTCGGGGTGGTCGACGGGACGGTCGTGGCGTCCGGAGGAGAGGTGTCGGGGCTCGCGGATTCGACCTTCTCACTCGCGGACCAGCGCGGACTGGTGCACCGGATGCTCTCCGAGAGGCGGGTCTCGGGCGTCGAGGCCGAGACGGATGCCGGACCGATGCGCTGGGGACGGGTCGACTTCGAGCTCGACGAGGAGTCGGGATCGCTGCTGGTCGCCCGCTTCACGGAGCAGGATCGGGCGCTCGTCGACGAGTCCGTCGCGAGGATCGCCTGGGTCGCGCTCGTCGGCGTGCTGCTCAGCTCGGGTGTCGCCTGGCTCGTGGCCGGGCAGATCCTCGCACCCGTGCGCGAGGTGACGCGGGTCGCGCGCGGCATCGGGGAGCACGATCTGACGGCGCGCGTACCGGTCGAGGGCAACGACGACGTCGCGGCGATGGCGGCGACCTTCAACCAGATGCTCGATCGGCTGGAGGAGGTCTACGCCACGCAGCAGCGATTCGTGGACGACGCCGGGCATGAGCTCCGGACGCCCATCACGGTCGTGCGCGGTCACCTGGAGCTGCTCAGCGATGATCCCGAGGAGCGTCGGGCGACCCTCCGGCTCGTGAGCGACGAGCTGGCGCGGATGAGCCGGATCGTCACCGATCTGCTCGTACTGGCCCGTGCGCAGCAGCCCGACTTCGTCACGACGTCGCCGTGCGACACGGCGACGCTCACGCTCGACATCGAGGCGAAGGCACAGGCGCTCGGCGACCGGCGCTGGCAGCTCATGGAGGTCGCCGAGGGCATCGTCGTGCTCGATCCGCAGCGCATCACCCAGGCGGTCCTGCAGCTGGCGGCGAACGCGGTCCAGGTGACGGACACGGGCGACCGCATCCGGATCGGGTCCCGCTTCGAGGGCGGCGGCGAGTCGCGCCGGTTGCGGATCTGGGTGCAGGACTCGGGGCCGGGCGTCGCAGCAGCCGACGCCGAGCGGATCTTCGAGCGCTTCGTGCGCGGAGGCGCCGCGGACGGATCCCGCGGCGACACGGCGGGACCCGCGCCCCGGAGGGGTTCGGGACTCGGACTCGCGATCGTGCGCGCCATCACCGACGGGCACGGCGGGTCGGCCTGGCTCGACAGTGTGCCCGGCGAGGGCGCTACCTTCGGCGTCGAGGTTCCGGCACCCGAGGACCCGCCGGAGGCCGCTGCGCCGGAAAGAGCGGACGCGGAGGGGACCTCCGTCGCGACGGGAAACGGGGGGACCGGCACCGGCACCGGCGAGCACACGGGGAGCGCAGGGACGGCCGGCGCAACCGGAACCGCAACCGATTCCGCCGCCGACGCCCTGATCGAGAGGAAGGCCTGACATGAGACACATCCTCATCGCGGAGGACGATCCGCACATCACGTCGTTCGTGCGGCGCGGTCTCCGCGGCGCCGGGTACGACACCTCCGAGGCCTCCGACGGAGAGACCGCGCTGCTGCTCGCGCGCAGCGGAATGTTCGACCTGGTGCTGCTCGACATCGGGCTGCAGGGCATGGACGGCTTCACCGTGATGTCCCGCCTGCGCGGCGAAGGCGTCTCGACGCCGATCATCGTCCTCACCGCGCGGGACTCCGTCGTCGACACCGTGCGCGGTCTCGAAGGGGGAGCGAACGACTACGTGACGAAGCCGTTCCAGTTCGCCGAGGTCC
>JAPSIU010000039.1 GCA_031178565.1 Leucobacter sp.
TGATAAGAAGTTCCGCTCGGACGGCGAGTTCGAGTTCGACTCGCAGGGGAACGAGGTCGGCCTGCTCGGGAACACGGTGCTCGCGAACGGGGCGTGGGGAGCGGCGCTCGACGTCACCACCGAACTCGTGCGGCTCAGGATCCTCAACGGATCGAGCGCCCGCACCTACGACTTCGCGCTCGACGACGGCCGAGACTTCTCACTCGTCGCAACGGACGGAGGCCTGCTCGAGGCGCCGTACCCGACCGACCACGTCCGCCTCTCGCCCGGCGAGCGCGCCGAGATCGTGGTGCGCATGGAACCCGGCACGGAGACCATGCTGCGCTCGCTGCCGCCCGAACTCGGGAACGTCGCGGCCCCGTCGGTGTTCGGCGGCACGGAGGAGTTCGACGTCATGCTGCTCAGAGCCGCCGACGCACTCCAGCCGTCGCAGCCGATCGCCGAGGCGTTCGCGCCCATCGAGCGGTTCGCCGAGGAGGACGCCGATGCCGTGCGATCCTTCGAACTGCAGGATCGCGACATCAACGGTCGGCGGATGGACATGGACCGGATCGACGAGGTCGTGCAGCTGAACTCGACCGAGCTCTGGGAGGTCACGAACCGCGACCTGTTCCCGCACAACTGGCACGTGCACGACGTGCAGTTCCAGGTGCTCAGCATCGACGGGGAGGAGCCGCCACCTGAACTGCTCGGGTGGAAGGACACCATCTATCTCGAACCCCGCCGCGTCTACCGGACCATGATGCGCTTCGAGGACTACGCCGACGACGACACGCCGTACATGATCCACTGCCACCTTCTGCTGCACGAGGACGAGGGGCTCATGTCCCAGTTCGTGGTCAGCGAGCCGCGGCCGAGCCGGGCCTCCGCGCCGGCCGACGCCGGCGGCCCCCACGAGGACCACTGACCCGGGGGCGCCCGGCCGGCCGGGCGCGGGGGCGGCCGGCTCCGGCGGCGGCCCGGCCGGCCCCAGGTCCGGCTCCCGGCTCATCCCCTTCCCCTCCACCCCTTTCCCCCGAAGACTTGGCGCGAAGTGCGACGTCAATCGCAAGAGGTCTCACTTTGCGCCAAGTGAATGCTGGGGCATGGGTGACGGCCGGGGGCACGGGTGATGGCCGGGTGCCCGCTCGTCACCGAGCGCCGCTCGCCGAGTGCCCGCCGCGCTTCAGTTGCGCTTCAGGCCCCGGCGTACAGACTGGAGGCATGCGGATTCTGCTGGTCGACGACGAGGTGCGCTTCGCCGACGGCGTCCGCCGCGGGCTGGAGGCCGAGGGGATGACGGTCGATGTCGTCCACACCGGCACCGACGGGATCCGGATGGCGGCGGATCACGACTACGACGCGATCGTGCTCGACATCATGCTCCCCGGCGTGAGCGGCTACCTCGTGTGCCGCACCCTGCGAGCCGAGGGCGACTGGACGCCCGTACTCTTCCTCACCGCGAAGGACGGGGAATGGGACGAGGTCGAGGGCCTCGACACGGGCGGCGACGACTGGCTCACCAAGCCGTTCTCGTACCCGGTGCTCGTCGCCCGCCTCCGCGCTCTCGTGCGGCGCGGAGCCCGCGAGCGGCCGGCCGTGCTCGAGGCCGGCGACCTGCGGCTCGATCCCGCGGCGAGGCAGGTGTTCCGCGGGGAGACGGAGGTCGCGCTCACCGCGCGGGAGCTCGCCGTGCTCGACTTCCTGATGCGTCGCCGTGGTGAGGTCGTCACGAAGCGGGAGGTGATCGCCAACGTGTGGGGCGAGGACTTCGACGCGGATCCGAACATCGTCGAGGTCTACGTGGGGCACCTCCGCGCGAAGCTCGATCGACCGTTCGACCGGAACTCGATCAGGACCGTCCGAGGGACGGGCTACCGATTGTCGGCCGATGGCGGATGACGCGCGCCCGATCCGCCCCCTGCGCTCCATCCGAGCGCGGGTGACGCTCGGAGCCGTGCTGGTGGTGGCGATCGCGCTCGGCCTCGGCGCGGCCGGGGGAGTCTGGGTCCTCGGGCGCTCGCTGACCGAGGGGGTCGCCGCGGCGCTCGAAAACGATCTGGACGTCCTCGGGGATCGGATCGAGGACGGCGAGCTCTCGCCGAGCGGCATCGCGGAGGTGGAGGACGGGCCGCTCATCCTGCTGCGCGGCCCGGGCGGCGCCGCGAACGAGGACGAGGCGACCGCCCTGCCCGAGCTCGCAGAGGACGAGGTCGCCCGCGTCCGGATCGACGGCGAATCGTACCTCGCCGCATCCGAGAGCACGGAGGCGGGCACACTCACCGTCGCACGCTCGCTCGAGCAGGTGGACGAGGCGGTCGCGACGGCGTCGGGTCTGCTCGCCGCGGCCGTTCCGCTCGCGCTGCTGCTCATAGGGTTCGTCGTCTGGGGTGTGGCGAGCCGGGCGCTCGCACCGGTGGAGCGGTTGCGCAGGCAGGTCGACGAGATCGACGCGGCGGGCCTCGAGCGGCGGCTCGACGGGGGCGGCGCGGGTGACGAACTCGACCGTCTCGCCGGAACCATGAACGGCATGCTGGATCGGATCGAGCGGTCCCAGCGCGCCCAGCGGCAGTTCGTGAGCGACGCCTCGCACGAACTGCGCTCGCCGCTCGCGACGATGCGTCAGCACGCGGAGCTCGCCTCCGCGCATCCCGAGAGCACGTCGCCCGAAGAACTCACCGGGATCGTGCTCCACGAGGGCACGCGCATGCAGGAACTGGTCGACGGCATGCTGCTGCTCGCGAGGCTCGACGAGCATCGCGGACCCGGATCCGCGACCGACGTCGACATCGACGATCTCGCCCTCGTCGAGGCGAGCCGGCTGAGGGGCCTCGGGATCCGCGTCGACGCGCGGGGCGTCTCGCCCGGCCGCGTGCGAGGCAGCGCGGTCCTGCTCGGTCGGGCGCTGCGCAACCTCGCCGACAACGCGGCTCGGCACGCCCGCGAGACGGTGACGATCCGGGTGCGGACGGAGGGGCCGCGGGTGGTGGTGACGGTCGAGGACGACGGCGCAGGGATCGCGCCGGAGCACCGCGAGCGGATCTTCGAGCGCTTCTTCCGGCTGGACGAGGCCCGGGCCAGGGACGAGGGCGGGAGCGGACTGGGGCTCGCCATCGTTCGCGAGGTGGCGCTCGCCCACGGGGGCGCGGCGTCGGTGGCGTCGAGTGCCTCGGGTGGCGCGAGTTTCTCGCTCGTGCTTCCGGCTGCGTCGGATCCCGGTCCGTGAGGGCGTCACCTGAAAGCCCGTTCAGCCTGCTTCAGAATCGCTTCAGCACCCGAGGGGCAGGCTGGAAGCATGAATGAGAACGAGAACCGCGAGACCGAGAAGATCCAGACCGAGCAGACCGGGACCGGCGCGACCCAGGACGGGCCGGCGACCGGACACGACGGCCCGTCCCCTCCTTCGAAGCGGCGCCTGGGCGGCCCCGCCATCGTCGGAATCGCCGCGGCGGCCGCGATGCTGCTCGGCGGGGGCGGGATCGCGGTGGGCGCCGCGCTCGCCGACGACGACCGCGACGCGGTGGCGATGACGGCGACGGGGGCGCAGACGAATCGCGATGACAGCGGCGATCGGGACGAGAGCGGCGATCGCGACGGCCGTGACGACCGGAGCGACGACGATCGAGACGCGGACGACCGGGATGCCGCTGGCGCGGATCAGGGCGACGGCTCGGGTGCCGGGTCGGGTGCCGGATCGGACCTGCCGGCATCCGACACCACCGCACTGCGGGAGGCCGCGGACGCGGCACTCGCCGAGGTCGACGGCTCGGGCGTGAGCTCGATCGACGTCGAGCGCGGGGGCTACGAGGTCGAGGTGCAGCTGGCGGAGAACCGGGAAGTCGACGTCTTCGTGCCTGCGGACGGAGGTGCGGCCGAGCGGTCCGGAAGCGATGACGCCGACCGCACCCCGGATCCGGTGCTCGACCTCGAGCGACTCGACGAGCTCGTGGACGCCGCGCTCGCCGCAGCTTCCGATACGGCCGATCCGGCGGGCGGGGGCGAAGGGGTCATCGACTCGATCTCGGCCTCCGATGACCGCGGCGTCGCCTTCGAGATCACGGTGCGGTTCGTCGCCGGCGGCGAGGTCGAGGTGGATCTCGCCGATGACCTCTCAGTCGTCGCGACCGATCTCGACGACTGAGTTCTCGGCGGGCTCGCCCCCCGCCCCGGCTCTTGGCGATGAGTCCGTCTCTCGCCCTCGACGATGAACCCGCCTCCCGCTCTTGACGATGAACCCGCCTCCCGCCCGAGCCCTTTGTTCCTGCCCGAGGCTTCGAGCGCCCACACTTCCCTCGGGCGGGAAAGATTCCCTCGGGCGGGTGCGGCCTGCGGGATCTTCTGACGGGAGGCGACGCGAATAGGGGGACGCACACCGGCACGGTTTGATAACGCTTATCATTAGCGATAGTGTTGCGCCGTGACATGGCCCGACGCAGTAATCCTGAAACGCTCGCAGGAGTGCGCCGCCCCCACCGCTACCGCCACCGACGCTACCGCCCGCGCCGCCACCAACCCCAACGCCACCACCGCCACGGACGCTGCCGCTTCCGCCGCCGACGTTGCCGCCACTCCCGGGGGCGAAGCCGGTCGAGGACTCTCGGCGAGCCGGCTCCGGAGCCGGCCCCGGAGCCGGAGGCGAGAGGGAAGAGCCCACCAGGCAGGCAGGACCGGAAGAGCGGGGCCGCGCAGGACCGGACGCGCGGGACACCGCACGGTGCTGCTGGCCGCTCTCGCCGTGGCGACCGCGGCGGGCCTCATAGTGTCGCTCGGCCTCGGACCGGTTCCGATCCCGCTCGCCGACACCGTCGCGATCCTGCTCGACGCGAGCGGCGCGGCGGACATCCCGAACGCGCTCGTGATCACCGAACTGCGGCTGCCGCGGGCGCTCCTGGCGCTCCTCGTCGGCGCGGGGCTGGCGGTCGCGGGCACCGCGATGCAGGCCTACTTCCGCAATCCGCTCGCCGATCCCGGTGTCACGGGGGTCGCGAGTGGATCCGCCGTGGGGGCGGTCTCGGTCATCGTGCTCGGCGCGACCGCGCTCGGTGCGTGGACGCTGCCGGTCGCCGCGTTCCTGGGCGCGGTCGCCGTGCTGCTCGTGATCCAGCTGGTCGCGCTCGCCTCGCGGGATCGGAGCCCGACGACGGTGCTGCTGCTCGGGATCGCGCTCAACGCCTTCTGCGGAGCACTGACCGGCGCGATCGTCGCGAATGCCGAGGACTCGCAGACCGTGCGCGGGGCGCTGTTCTGGCTGCAGGGCGACCTCACCTCGGCGAGCTGGAACGATCTCGCGCTCGTGACGGCACCCGCGCTGCTCGGGATCGGCGTCCTGCTCGCCATGACGCGGGAGCTCAACGCGCTGCTGCTCGGGGACGAGACCGCGCAGTCCATGGGCGTGAACGTCGCCGGCGTGCGGATCGTCCTGCTCGTCCTGACGTCGGTCGTCGTCGGCAGCGCCGTCGCGGTCACGGGCGTGATCGGGTTCGTCGGCCTGGTCGCACCCCACATCGTGCGCCTGCTGATCGGATCCGATCACCGGTTCCTGCTCCCGGGCGCGGCCATGCTCGGCGGGCTGTTCCTCGTGGCGGCGGACACCGTCGCGCGTCTCGCGCCCGGGGGAGCTGCCTGGCAGACCGGGATCGTGACGGCTCTCGTCGGCGCTCCCGTCTTCCTCGTGCTCGTGCTGCGCACCCGCAACACCGCGAGGAGGAGTTCGTGAGTCTCGCCGCGCACGACCTGGGGGTGACGATCGACCGGGATCCGGTGCTCTCCGGCATATCGCTGGAGGTGCGTTCGGGAGAGGTGCTCGGCCTCATCGGCCCGAACGGGGCGGGGAAGAGCACGCTCCTGCGCGCGCTCGCCGGGCTCGTGCGCGCGGATCGGGGCGAGGTTCTCGCCGGCGGCGAACGAGTGGCGTCGCTGAGCGCCCGGGAGCGGGCGGCGCGAACGGCGTTCGTCGCGCAGGACACCGGCGTGGCCGCGGATATCACCGCGATGGAGCTGGTGCTGATGGGCCGCTATGCGCATCGGCGCCGCTTCTCCGGGCTCGCCGAGGCGGATGCCCGCATCGCCCGCGAGGCGCTCGAGTCGGTGGGGATGCTCGCCCTCGCCGATCGAGCCGTGCCCTCGCTGTCCGGGGGCGAGCGACAGCTCGTGCAGATCGCCCGCGCCCTGGCCCAGCGCGCAGACGCGCTCCTGCTCGACGAACCGACCTCCGCGCTCGACGTGCACCACCAGCTCCGCGTGTTCTCGATCCTGCGCGAACGGGCCGCCGCCGGCTCGGCGATCGCGGTCGTGCTCCACGACCTCAACGACGCCTCGCGCTACTGCGACCGTCTGGCCGTGGTGCACGACGGATCCCTCTTCGCCGGCGGTGCACCGCACGAGGTGCTCGTGCCCGAGACGCTCGCGGCCGTGTACCGCATCGAAGCCCGCGTTCACGACGACGAGCGCGGGTACCCCCACGTCCACCCCCTCGGCTACCACGACGAGCGCACGCCGCTCGTCGGCCGACCCTCCTGAGAAAGGCACCCATGAAGACCCGAAACGCCACGACCCTCGGGGCGCTCGCCGCGCTCCTCGCCCTCGGACTGTCCGGCTGCTCCGGCGCCCCGTCCTCCGCACCCGGCGAGGAAACCGATGCGGCGGGGGCGGCGTCCGCCGCCTTCCCCGTCACGCTCGAGGTGCCGGGCGCGTCCGAGCCGCTGGTGATCGAGGAGGAGCCGACCCGGATCGCGGCGCTCTCTCCCGACGCGGCGATCGCGCTGCACGAGCTCGGGCTGACCGAGCGCATCGTCGCGGTTCCCGAGAGCGCGAAGAACACCACCCTGAACCCTCACGCCGAAGAGATGGAGGGCGTCGAGAACGTGGTCCCGGGGGAGAACAGTCCCGAGCCGGAGCAGGTGCTCTCCTGGCAGCCGGACCTCGTCGTCGTCACGGCCAGGCACACCGGAGAGCAGGACGCCTCCGAGCGGCTGACCGCGACGGGCGTGCCGGTGCTCACCCTGACGAACGGATGGTCCACCTCGGAAGCGGTCGTGGAGAACCTGGAGCTCCTCGGGAAGGCGACGGGGGCCTCCTCGGAGGCCGACGAGCTCTCGGGGGAGATCCGCGAGGGCGTCGAGGACGTTCGCGAACTCGCGGCCGGAGCCGATTCGACGCCGAGCGTCGCGATCCTGAGCAACCAGGCGCGAGCTCCGTTCATCAACGCGGGGACGTCTCTCGTGTCGGAGCTCGTCACCAACGCGGGCGGCAGCAACGCCGCCGACGCCGTCGGGATCTCGAAGACCATGCCGGTGCAGCCCGAGCAGCTCGTCGCGATGAACCCCGACGCCATCATGCTCGTCGACGTCACCGGAAAGGGCGAGGGATCGTTCGACTCCCTGCTCGGCAACCACGCGGTCGCGGCCCTGCCGGCGGTTCAGAGCGGACAGGTGAAGATGTTCCCCGGCAAGGAGGTGTACGGCCTGGCCGGACGCGAGGTCGTCTCGGGAAGCGAGGCGGTGCTCGAGTGGCTGCACCCCCGGCTCGCGGAGTGACGGGCGGTCGATCGGGAACGGATCCCGCCGTGCACCCGCTCGTGAGGGGATCGGTCCCGAGGTCGGATCTCGTCCTCTCGGTGGCGCTCGCGTGGCTGCAGGCGGCCGCGATGACCGGGGTCGTCGTCGCGCTGGGGCGTGGCGTCGACCTGCTCGCGAGCGGGGGTGCGGTCGCCTCGGTCGTACCGGTGCTCGTCGTGTGCGTCGCGGTCGCCGCCGCCGCGACGGCCGCGGACGCCGTGCACTCGGCGGCGGCGCAGGCCCGGGCGGAGCGGATCCTGCGGGCGGGTGTCGTCGAGTCGATCTTCCGCGCGGGCGTCCCCGCGGCCGCGTCGAGATCAGGTGAGCTGCTGGCGCTCGCGACGGATTCCGTCGAACGCGCCGCTCACTACCGGGCGACGTTCATCGGGCCAATCATCGGATCCTTCACGACGCCCCTCGTCGTGCTCGCCGTCACCGCGCTCGCGATCGACCCGGTCCTCGCAGCGTGGCTCGCACTCATGGTCGTGGTCGTGCCGTTCGTCATCGTCGCGGCCCAGCGCGCCGTCCGTCGTTCCGGCGGCGAGAATCGGCGCGAGCGGGCGCGGTTGACCTCGGCGTTCCTGACGAACGTGCAGGGCCTCGCGACGCTCGTCGCGGCCCGCGCCGCCGAGCGCGCGGCTCGCCGTCTCGCGGAGCAGGGCGAGCGCCACCGCCGCTGCCTCATGCGCCTGCTCGCCAGGAATCAGGTCCTCATCCTCGTGATGGACGCCTCGGTGTCGCTCGGGATCGTGCTCGTCGCCGTGCTGCTCGCCGCCCGGCGGCTGAGCGCCGGGGAGCTGAGTCTCGGCGGAGCGGTCGCGGGGATCCTGGTGGCGCTGCTCGTCATCCGCCCCGTCGACTCGGTCGGATCGTTCTTCTACATCGGGATCGGGGGACGCGCCGCCGAGCGCGCCCTCACGGACCAGCTGAGCCGGTTCCCCGGCGAGGATGGGGAGGGCGGCGAGGACGGCGAGCGGAGCGGCGGCGGCAAGGCCGGCCTCGCCGCCATCGAGTTCGAGCGGGTGACCGCCGGGTGGATTCCGGGGCGGCCGGTCGTGCAGGATCTCTCCCTGCGCGTCGACGCGGGCGAGCACGTCGCCCTCGTCGGACCGAGCGGCGTCGGTAAGTCGACCGTTTCGGCGCTCCTTCAAGCGCATCTGCTCCCGACCGCCGGCCGGGTGCGAGTGGCGGGTGAGGCGACGAGGGCGACCTCCGCAGCCCGGATCCGCAGCGGACTCGCGGTCGTGGAGCAGCGCACCTTCCTCTTCCACGGCACGATCGCCGACAATCTCCGCATCGCCGCTGCCGACGTCGGAGAACCGGAGCTGTGGCGCGCGCTCGGAGCTGCGGGCCTCGACCGAGAGGTGCGGGAGATGCCGCTCGGCCTCGACACCGTGGTGGGAGAGCATGGGCTGACGCTCTCCGGCGGGCAGAGCCAGCGCCTCGCGATCGCGCGCGCGGTCCTCCGGGATGCGCCGATCCTCATCCTGGACGAGCCGACTTCGCAGGTCGATCTCGCGGGGGAGGCCGCGTTCCTCCGGAGCCTCTCGTCGCTCGCGAGCGATCGCACCGTGCTGATGATCGCTCACCGGCCGGGGGCGATCCTCGCCGCCGATCGTGTCATCCGCCTGGATCCGCGGGAGAACCCCTGATGGGCGGGCGAGCACCCCGCGGCGTGCCGGCGGGCTCGCAACCGGCCGCGCCGACGACCGCGCGGTCGACCGCGTCGCCGGCCGTGCGAACGATCGACCCGACGACCGCGCCGACCCGTCGCGCGCTCACCCGCTGGCTCGTCGCGCGGACGCGCCACCTGCTCGCACCGCTCGCCCTCGCGGTGCTCGCGCGGATCCTCGGCCACCTCATCGGCGCGGCCGTCCTCGTCGTCGCGGCGGCCGGACTCGTCGGCATCGCCTCGGGGGAGCGCGTGTCCCTCACGGCGCAGGCGCTCGTGATCGTCGGGCTGAGTCTCGCCAAGGCGGGCCTGCGCTATCTGGAGCACTACGCGGGGCACTGGGTCGCGTTCTCGGCGCTGCAGCGCCTGCGCGAGCTCCTCTTCGCAAAGCTCATCCCGCAGGCGCCGGCCGCCACGACCGGTCGCGCCTCCGCCGAGCTGACGGAGCGCGCCACGCGCGACATCGATCGTATCGAGGTCTTCTTCGCGCACACGATCCCGCCGGTCGTCGCGTCCCTCGTCGTGCCGGCCGTCGCACTGGGATGGCTCGCCGTCGCCGTCAGCCCGCGCCTCGCCGGGATCATCGCGGTGTTCCTCGCGGCGGCGCTGCTGCTGCCGTTCTTCGCGGCGCGGTCGACCTGGGCGGCCACCCGCGCGCAGCTGCTCGCCTGCGGAGGCGTCGCGACGCACGTCTCCGACGACATCCAGGGGCTGCGCGAGGTGCTCGCATTCGAAGCGCAGAGCCGGCGGTTGGAGTCTCTCGCGGCGCGAGAGGCCGACGTGTCTCGAGCGCAGCGGCGGATCGGCCGTGTCGTCGCCGCCCGCGGCGCGCTCGAGCGGGTCATCTGGGGCGGGTGCCTCGTCGCGGTGCTGCTCAGCGGAGCCTCGGGCGCGGAGGTCGCGGTGGCCCTCGCCCTCACATTCGCCCTCTGGCTCTCCGGATCCGGGATCGACGACTTCGCCACGGGCTTGGACGCGGCGTTCGCGGCGTGCGATCGCGTCCGGAGGATCGTGGACGCGCCCGTCGCCGTCCGGGACACGGGAACGCGCATCCCCGAGGGGTCGGCTGCGCTGCCCGTCGCCCTCGAGGGCGTCTCGTTCACCTATCCGGGAGCGTCGGAACCGGCCCTCTCGCGGGTGTCGCTCCGCTTCGACCCGGGCGGATGGCACTACGTCACCGGACCCTCCGGAAGCGGAAAATCGACGGTCGCGTCGCTGCTCGTGCGGGCCTGGGACCCGGACTCGGGGCGCATTCTGCTCGACGGCGCACCCCTGGACGAGTTCTCGTTGGACGCGCTGCGCGAGGCGGTCGCGGTCGTCGATCAGCGACCGGTGCTGTTCCCGGGGACGGTCGCCGGGAACCTGCGCCTGGGCCGCCCCGAGGCCTCCGAGGAGGAGCTTCGGAGCGCACTCCGCGCCGTCGGCCTCGACGCGGGTGCGCTCGCGGACGGGCTCGAGACCGCGGTGGGAGAGCGCGGCACGGCGCTGTCCGGCGGGCAGCTGCAGCGCGTCGCGATCGCGCGTGCGCTCGTCTCCCGTCCGCGCGTGCTGGTGCTCGACGAGGCGCTCAGCCAGCTCGACGCCGACACCGCGGCCGTCGTCCGCGAACGGCTCTCCGGCCTCGGCGACGCGCTCACGATCGTAGAGATCACCCACCGCACCGACGTGATCCCCGACGAAGGCCGTGTCGCGGTCGTGGATCGGGGCGAGGTCGTCGAGCGGGGCTCAGCGGGTGAACTGCGTGCTCGCGGATCGGCGTTCGCGCGGCTCGCGCTCCGGGGTTGAGGCCGGCGCACGGTCGCGGTTCATCGGCTGTTCACGCAGGGTTTCATTATCGGTCCACCGGTCTCGTAATTGCTCGTCACCTTGATCGGGTGGACTACTGCTATCGCCGTTCGCGATGCACGCCGGATCCGCCGGGCTCCCGTATTCCCCACTGAAAGGCCACACCATGCGCTCTCGCGCTCTCTCCGCTGTCGCCCTCGTCGGTCTCGGTGCGCTCGCCCTGGCCGGCTGTTCCAGCCAGGCCTCGGCGGAAGGCCCCGCCGAGGCCGATCCGAACGCCCCCATCACGATCGCCACGACCTCCGTAGGCGACGACCCCACCGCCGAGAACCCCGCGGACGCTCTCGCCGAGCTCCTCTCCGAGGAGACCGGCCGCGAGGTCGAGATCGTAGACGTGCCCGACTACTCGGCCGTGGTCGAGGCGCTGCGCAACCACCACGTCGACATCGGCTTCATGAGCGGCTTCCCCTCGGCTCTGGCGGTGAGCACGGGCGAGGTCGACTCGCTCATCGCCTGGCCGGGCGACCAGGAGCCGGTCTCGACCTGCCTCGTGCTGGACGGATCGCCGCTGCAGTCCTTCGACGACATCACCCCCGACACGGTCATCGCCTTCGCGGACGCCGCGTCGAGCTCCGGCTACTTCATGCCCGTCGGCATGCTGCACGAGGCCGGCCTCGAGAAGGACGAGGACTACACCCCGATGATGTCGGGCGGCCACGACATGAGCAACATCGCGCTCAAGGAGGGCCAGGTCGATGTCTCCTGCACCTCGACGATCTTCCCGAAGCGAGCCGGTATGGGCGATCCGATGTTCCCCTTCGAGGAGGGAGAGACGCGCTCGATCGGCGAGAGCGGGCCGATGCCCATCGCGGTGACGATGCTCGCCGACCAGAACCTCGCGGAGGACAAGCGCGAGCTGCTGCTCGAGGCGCTTCCGAAGGTGATCTCGGAGGAGAACGTCGATCGCCTGAGCACGTTCGTCGAGGCCACGCAGGGATCCGAGCCGATCCTGGAGCCCTCGACGGACATCTTCGAGCCGTTCGTCGAACTCGCCGCGGTCGCGGACGTCGACATCTCGGACCTCGGCTGAGCGACGGGACACCGACGTCATGACGACTCCAGCGATGCCCGGCGCTGTCAAGCCGATGACTCCCGCAGCGGCTCCCGCAGCGGCTCCCGCGGCGGCTCCCGCGGCGGCCGCCGATCCGGTGCCTCCCACTACCGGGGAGCTGCGCCAGCATCTCCCGCTCGCCTCGGTGAAGGGGCTCGAGGTCTCGTACGGCACGGGGCCGCTCGTGCTCGACGGGGTCGACCTCGACCTCTACCCCGGGGAGACGGTCGCCCTGCTCGGCTCGTCGGGATCCGGAAAATCGACCCTCATGAAGAGCCTCACCGGCTTCGCCCCCATCAGCGGCGGCTCGGTGCGGGTCGTCGGCAACGACATGACGAACCTGCGCCGCGGGCAGTTGAGGGACGTGCGCGCCTCGGTGGGTCAGGTGTTCCAGCAGTTCAACCTCGTCGGGCGGCTCGGGGTGCTCACCAACGTGCTCACGGGCGGCCTGCACGAGGCCGGCCCGATCAATCTCGCCGGCGGCTTCACCTCGGCGCAGCGCCGGCGCGCGCTCGAACTGCTCGATCGGGTCGGGATCGCGCACAAGGCGAAGGAGCAGGCTCGCTCGCTCTCGGGCGGGCAGCAGCAGCGCGTCGCCATCGCGCGAGCGCTCATGCAGCGGCCGAAGCTGATCCTCGCCGACGAGCCCGTCGCGTCCCTCGATCCGAAGATGTCCCACTCGGTGCTCGACCTGCTGCAGACGATCGCCAGGGAGGACGGCATTCCCGTGCTCGTGAGCCTGCACGTGCTGCCGCTGGCGATGCAGCACTCCGACCGCATCGTCGGCCTCCGTGACGGCCGGATGCTCGTGTCGGCACCGACCGCGCAGCTCACGGCCGACGATCTCCAGGGGATCTACGCCCACGACGAGGAGGCATCCGATGACGACGCGTGAGAGCACCCGGCGGGGGCAGTCGCTGACGCCCGGGCTCGATCCGAAGGAGCGCGAGCGCTTGGAGCGCGCCTTCACCGTGCCGCGCGCCCGCTTCCTCCTCGGGTTGCCGGTCGTCGTCGTGATCCTGCTGTGGTCGTTCGTCGGGGCGAAGTTCGACTTCGCGAAACTCGGCGAGGGCGCGGTGAACATGGGCGACTTCCTGTCGCAGATGTTCCCTCCCACCTGGGACAAGTTCGGCACCATCGTCGCGCTGCTGATCGAGACACTGCAGATGGCGATCGTCGGCACCGTGCTCGGCGCGGTGCTCTCGCTCATCGTCGCCTTCGGAGCCGCCTCCAACATCGCGCCGAAGTGGCTGTACTATCCGACGCGCTGGCTCATGAACATCATCCGCTCGCTGCCGGACCTCGTGTTCGCGCTGATGTTCGTCTCGGCCGTCGGTCTCGGCCCCTTCGCGGGCATCCTCGCGATGACGATCGGTTCGATCGGTTCGATCGGCAAGATCTTCGCGGAGGCCATGGAGGCGGTGGACCGAGGGCCGGTCACCGCGATGCAGGCGGTCGGCGCCTCGAAGCGCCAGACCGTCCAGTACGGGATCCTGCCGCAGGCCTCGCCGATGCTCGTCTCCTACACCCTCCTCCTGTTCGAGGGCAACGTGCGCGGCGCGACGATCCTCGGCATGGTCGGCGCGGGCGGCATCGGCCTCGAGCTCACCACCGCGATGCGCATGTACGACTACGGTCACCTCAGCGCCATCGTCATCTGCATCATCGTGCTCGTCACCGCCATCGACCAGGCGAGCGCCATCATCCGAAGGAAGATCACATGACCATCGTCGACATCCCCGTCATCCCGCTCTCCGCGCCCGTCAACCTCCGAGACCTCGGGGGCATCCCGATCCGGAACGGCGTCATCCGCGCCGGCTTCGCGATCCGGGCCGACGATCTCGCCACCGTCACCGAGGAGACCGCGGCCCGGCTCGTCGACGACGGACTCCGCGCGGTGATCGACCTGCGCTCACCCGAGGAGGTCGGGATCACCGGGCGCGGCCCGTTCAGTGCGCATGGATCCGTCGCCTACCACCACGTCCCGTTCCTCACGAGCATCGGCGAGGCGGCGGAGGACGGCGACCCCTTCGATCAGAGCCGCTACGGGCAGATGTACCGCCGCATGTACGAGGGAGCCGCCGGGCAGATCGTCACCGCGCTCGCGATCATCGCCCATACCCCGGGTGCAGTGGCCTTCCACTGCGCGGCGGGGCAGGACCGAACGGGGGTGCTGGCGGCCTCGCTGCTGCTCGCGCTGGGCGCGGATCCGAACGACATCCTCGGGGACTACGTCCGCACCGGAGAGAACTCGGCGGCCATCCACGAGCGGATCCTCCCCGTGGTCGGACCCCTCATGCGGCGCCTCGGCTACGAGCTGGATCCCGCAGCGCGGGCCGCCTCGCGGAAGGAGTTCTCGCCGGCACCCATGCTCGAGCTGCTGGGGGTCTGTCGGCAGCGGGAGCGGATCCGCTCGCGCCGCTGCGCGGAGCCGGGCTGACCGACGGGCTCATCGGCCGGCTGCGCGAGCGAGCCCTGGCCGGATAGCGGAAC
>JAPSIU010000300.1 GCA_031178565.1 Leucobacter sp.
GCGACCTCCCGCGCGTAAGGTCGCACTTCGCGCCAAGCGAACGGGTGCACGGAGCGCACGAGGGGCCCGATCCGGCCGTCCTCCCGGAGCGCGAGAAGCGGAGCGTTGCACGCGGGGACGGGCGAGTGGGTAGCCTTGAGGTCGTGACGGCGTCGAGAATCGGGATGCGACCCTGGTCGGTGTCGGCCGCCGCCCTCGTGGTGCTCGCCGCCCCGGCATTCTTCGTCGCGGAGCTGCCACTCCTCGGGTTCGCGCTCCTCGCCGTCGGACTCGCCGTCGCCGCCGCGATCGAGTTCGCCGGCCCGCGCGACAGGCCCGCGGATCCGCAGCCGCCGGGCGGGCGAGGGACCCGGAGGCCCTCCCTGCTCCGCGACCTCTCCCTCGTCGCGATCGGACTCGCGATCGTGCGGACCATCCCGCTCGCCGCAGAGCTCGACGACTGGTCGATGGTCAAGTTCACCCTGGCGCTCGGCGGCGCGGTCGTGGTCCCCTATCTCGTCTCGCGCTACATCTACCGGGATCGCGCGACGGGCTTCCCGTGGCGCGGAGGCGGGCGCTGGGGGCGTCTCCACTGGACGTGGCTCCTGGCCGTGCTCGCGCTCGGCTGGCTGCTCCTGCCGTGGTACTTCATCTCTTCGGGGGTCTACCGGAACTGGCCCGTGGTCGACAGCTCCGACCTCATCGCCCGCCTCTTCATCGGGGTGGGCGCGGTCGGGATCTGGGACGAGCTCTTCTTCATCTGCACCGTGTTCGCGGCGCTGCTCAGGCACTTCCCCTTCTGGACGGCGAACGTGCTGCAGGCCGTGGTCTTCGTGTCGTTCCTGTGGGAGCTCGGCTACCGCGAGTGGGGGCCGGTGCTCACGATCCCGTTCGCGCTCGTCCAGGGGTTCATCTTCATGCGCACCCGTTCGCTGTGGTACGTGGTGACCGTGCACCTGCTGTTCGACGCCGTCGTGTTCGCGGTGCTCGTCCACGCCCACAATCCGGGGCTGTTCGACGTGTTTCCCACTGCGCCGTAGGAGCAACGCCGTCGAGATGGCACCGTCGGGACGGCGCCGCAGCGCCGATGCCCGAATCGCCGGCGGGTGCGAGGGGCCGCCGGAGAGCGGGCGAGCACCCTCGGCCGACGGGACCCCTCAGCCGGCGAGGACCGCGGCGAGCCGGCGTACCGCGAGTTCGTATCCCTGCACCCCGCAACCGACGATCACGCAGTCCGCGACCCCCGAGATGTAGGAGTGCCGTCGGAAATCCTCGCGCGCGTGCACATTGGAGATGTGCACCTCGGCCACGGGGAGCGCGACACCGCTGAGCGCGTCGCGCAGCGCGATCGACGTGTGCGTGAACGCACCCGGGTTGATGATGATCGCGGAGCAGTCCTCCCGCGCCTCGTGGATGGCGTCGATGAGCACGCCCTCGTGGTTGCTCTGCACCGCCCGCACCTCCAGCCCGAAATCGCCGGCGACGCGGCCCACGTGCGCCTCGACGTCGGTGAGGGTCTCCTCGCCGTAGATCTCGGGCTCGCGGGTGCCGAGCAGGTTGAGGTTGGGTCCGTTCACCAGCAGGATTCGTCTGGTCATGGTGTTGTCCCTCCGCATCGAAGCCGTATGCCCATGCTACCGGCTCGCGTCACCGGACCCGAGCTCGCGCGCGGCTTTGCCCCGACGGCCCGGCCGACTAGCGTAGACGGGTGACCGACCAACAGCCCCTGCCCCCGAAGAGCTTCGATCCGCGCACCTTCCGGGACAAGCCCGTCTCGTTCGTCCGCCGCAGCGGTCGCGTGACACCGGCGCAGCAGCGCGCCTGGGAGGAGCTCGGGCCGAAGTATCTGATCGAGGTGCCGAGGGGCCCCGCCGCCACGAGCGTCGCGAAGGACGCGCGCGTCGACCCCGAGGAGCTGTTCGGCCGCCGGGCGCCGCTCGTCGTCGAGGTCGGCTCGGGTCAGGGCCACGCGATCGTGCACGCCGCCTCCGCGCGGCCGGACCGGGACTTCATCGCGATCGAGGTGTTCCGCGCGGGTCTCGCGCGCACGATGATCCGCGCCGACGACGCGGGAGCGGCGAATCTGCGTCTCGCGGAGGCGAACGCTCCCGAGGTGCTCGAGCGCTTCCTGCCGGAGGGATCCGCCGACGAGCTCTGGGTGTTCTTCCCCGATCCGTGGGCGAAGGTCCGGCATCAGAAGCGTCGCCTCGTGAACTCCGACTTCGCGGCGATCGCTGCGCGGGTGCTGCGATCCGGCGGGGTGCTGCGGCTCGCGACCGACTGGGAGGACTACGCGGAGCAGATGCGCGAGGTGCTCGACTCGGCCCCGGGGTTCGAGCGGGCGTTCGCCGGGGAGTGGGCCGAGCGCTTCGAGGACCGGGTGCTCACCGCGTTCGAGAAGAAGGGCGCGGACAAGGGCCGGGCCATCCGGGATCTCGCCTACCGCCGGATCTGAGTCGCCGGATCCCGCCCGCCGGATCTCGCCTACCGCCGGATCTGAACCGCCCGACCTGATGCACCGGATCCCGTCCCGAGCCGCCGGATCCCATCCGCCGTCGGTGGACGGGGGTACCGTGGAGGCATGAGCGAGGCAGCCGAGCAGGACACGCACCGCGTCATCGACCCGAGTGTGCTCTACGTCGGTACTCCGGTCTACCTCGTGGGAACGCGGAATCACGACGGATCCCCGAATCTCGCCCCCGCTTCGAGCCATTTCGCGCTCGGCAGGATGATCGTGCTCGGCCTCGAGGAGGGCGGCCAGTCGCTCGACAACGTCAGGCGCCACCCCGAACTCACGGTGAACTTCCCCTCCGCCGAGCAGTGGGTGCACGTCGAGCGCCTCGCCGGGGTGACGGGGAAGGATCCCGTGCCCGCGGAGAAAGCGGCGCAGTACACGTTCGAACCGCGCAAGTTCGAGCGGGCGGGGCTCACGTGCGCTGCGGCCGAGCTCGTCGACGCGCCGAGGGCGGCCGAGGCGCCCCTGCAGCTGGAGGCGCGCGTACGCCGCGTGACCCCCGGCATCCAGGGCGTCTACGGGATCGTGGAGGCCGAGGTGGTGCGGGTGCACGCGGCGCGCGGGATCACGGTCGAGGGAACGGACCACCTCGACCCCGCGACGTGGAACCCGCTCATCTACTCGTACCGCCACTTCTACGGGAAGGGACCCGAGGTGGGCTGGACGCGGAAGAGCCCGCTCGTCGAGCCTCCGGCCGAGGTCACCCGGTGGGAGAGCTTCGGCGGCACCTGGGAGGTGGTCTCCGCGGACGGGAGCGAGGCGAGGGTGGAGTTGCGGCGGTGCGATGGAGGAGAGCTCGCGGAGACGCTGACGCTCCGCGACGCGCGGGAGCTCCGGTGGGCCGCGGTGCAGCGGGCGGGCGCAGCTCCGGCATCCGCGCACCGTTCGGCAGGGGTACGGGATACGGAGGGACGACGGTGACGAACGGATTGCAGACCGACTGGGCGGAGGGGCTGGGCCTCCGCGTCCCGATCGTGTGCGCACCCATGGGCGGCGTGGCGGGCGGCGCGCTCGCGAGTGCGGTCTCCCGAGCGGGAGGACTCGGCATGATCGGGATGGGCAGCGCGGGATCGGCGCACGCACTCGAGCGCGAGCTCGCCCTGCTCGACACCGGAGGAGCTCCGTTCGGGATCGGGCTCGTCGCGTGGGGGATCGAGCGGGATCCGGCCATGCTCGATCGGGCGCTCGGGGCTCGGCCGGCCCTCGTCTCCGTCAGTTTCGGCGACTGGGGCGATCCCGGTCGGCGGCGAGCTTGA
>JAPSIU010000301.1 GCA_031178565.1 Leucobacter sp.
GTCCAGCGGACATCCGGAATCGAAGCGCATGTGGGCGGCAGCCCGCTGAACGAGGCCGGCCGGATCGTCGAGCGCGGACGCGGCCTCGAAGCGCACGAGGGCGAGCGGGTCATCGACGCCGACGGCCTCGTCGCGATGACCGGGCTCGTGGATCTGCACACCCATCTGCGCGAGCCCGGCTTCGAGCAGTCCGAGACGGTGCTCACCGGCACCCGGGCGGCCGCGGCCGGCGGTTTCACGAGCGTGTTCGCGATGGCGAACACGATGCCCGTCGCGGACACCGCGGGCGTCGTCGAACAGGTCCAGGCGCTCGGCGATGCCGCGGGCTACGCCACGGTCAGGCCCATCGGCGCCGTGACCGACGACCTCGCGGGAGAGCGGCTGAGCGAGATCGGCGCCATGGCGCAGTCGCGGGCCGCGGTCCGCGTGTTCTCCGACGACGGCAAGTGCGTGCACGACCCGCTGCTCATGCGCCGCGCGCTGGAGTACGTGAAGACCTTCGACGGGGTGATCGCCCAGCACGCGCAGGATCCGCGGCTCACCGAGGGCGCGCAGATGAACGAGGGCGCGCTGTCGAGCGAGCTCGGGCTCAAGGGCTGGCCGGCCGTCGCGGAGGAGTCGATCATCGCCCGCGACGTGCTGCTCGCCGAGCACATCGGCGCGCGTCTGCACATCTGCCACCTCTCGACCGCGGGCTCGGTCGAGGTGATCCGCTGGGCGAAGGCCCGCGGCGTGCAGGTCACCGCCGAGGTGACCCCGCACCACCTGATCCTCACCGAGGAGCTCGTACGCAGCTACGACGCCCGCTACAAGGTCAATCCGCCCCTGCGCCGCGACGAGGACGTGCGCGCACTGCGCCGGGCGGTCGCCGACGGCGTCATCGACATCATTGCGACCGATCACGCGCCCCACCCCGTCGAGGCGAAGGAGTGCGAGTGGGACGCCGCGGCCTTCGGGATGGTCGGTCTCGAGTCGGCCCTGCCGATCGCACTGCTCACGCTGATCAGCGAGGGGCACGCGAGCTGGGCCGAGGTCGAGACGCTGCTCTCCCGGAGGCCGGCCGAGATCGGGCGTCTCGAGGGCCACCCCTCCGCGCTCGACGCGGGGCAGCCGGCCGACCTGGTGCTCGTCGATCCCGAGGCCTCGAGCGAGTTCGATCTGTCGCGCCTGAAGGGCCTCAGCGTCAACTCGCCCTATCTCGGAATGGAGCTTCCCGGCCGGGTGGCCTACACCGTGCGCCGCGGCTACCTCACACTCGACGACGGCGAGCTCGTGGATGCCGCGGAGGTCGCGGCACTCGCGACCCGTGCGGCGCGGAACGGAGCGCAGTGAGCCGCACAGCCTTCACGATCCTCATGGTCTCCATCGCGGCGGTGGCACTCGCCGCGATGTGGATCGCCTGGCGCGCACGAGCGGGTCGCGACGCGGGCGTCGCGCTGCCTCGATCCTCGCCGTCCGGTGAGGTGATCGACAGCTTTCCGCGTGCGAGCTACGTCTCCACCACCCCCGCCGGATCGCCGTTCGAGCGCGTGGCGATCCCGGGCCTGCAGTACAAGGGATACGCCGACCTGACGGTGCGCCGCGACGGCGTATCGGTGACGGTCACGGGTGAGGCTCCCGTGCACATCCCGGCTGCGCAGCTGCTCGGAACCGGCACCGCGCGCGGACGCGTCGGCAAAGCCGTCGAGCGGGACGGGCTGTCCCTGCTGCGGTGGAGCACGGCTTCCGCACCGGACGCCGGCCGCGAACTCGAGTCGAGCTTCCGTTTCGCGGAGCCCGCCGAGCAGCGCCGCTTCGCCGACGCCGTGGGGGCCGTCATCGGCTCCGCAGCGACCTCAGACACTACGAATCAGACCGACACCACCCAGGAGGATGCGTGACCACGAATACTACGGCCGTCGACGAGGCTACCGGCACGTCGGCCGCGTCCGTCGTGACAGGACCGCCGGCAGCAGCCGTGCCCGAGGGGAGCGCCGTGCTGGTGCTCGAGGACGGCACCCGCTACACCGGGCGCGCGTACGGCGCGACCGGCCGGACGCTCGGCGAGGTCGTGTTCTCGACGGGGATGACCGGCTATCAGGAGACGCTGACCGATCCTTCGTACGCCGGCCAGATCGTGCTGATGACGGCCCCGCACATCGGCAACACCGGAGTCAACGACGCCGACATGGAGTCCCGCAAGATCTGGGTCTCGGGCTTCGTCGTGCGCGATCCGGCTCGCCGCGTCTCGAACTTCCGCGCCGAGCGATCGCTCGACGAGGAGCTCGTGAACGACGGAGTGGTGGGCATCTCGGGCGTCGACACCCGCGCCATCACCCGGCACATCCGCTCGGCGGGCGCCATGCGCGCGGGCGTCTTCTCCGGCGAGGCGCTCTCGCTCTCCGACGACGAGCAGCTCGCGCTCGTCCGCGAGCAGACGGGCATGGCGGGGAGGAACCTCTCCCAGGAGGTCACGACGTCCGAGCGCTACGACGTGCTCGCGGCTGAGGGCGCGGAGCGCATCGGCTCCATCGCCGTGCTCGACCTCGGCATCAAACGAGCGACCGTGCGCTACCTCTCCGAGCACGGCTTCGACGTCATCGTGCTGCCCGCGAGCACCACCGCGGAGGAGATCAGGGAGATCGCGCCGACGGCGCTGTTCTACTCGAACGGACCCGGGGATCCCGCGGCCTCGGATCATCAGGTGGGGCTGCTGCGCGAGCTGCTGCGCGACGGGATCCCGTACTTCGGAATCTGCTTCGGCAACCAGCTGCTCGGCCGCGCCCTCGGCTTCGGCACCTACAAGCTGCCCTTCGGGCACCGCGGGATCAACCAGCCGGTGCTCGACAAGCGCACCGGCCGCGTCGAGATCACGGCGCAGAACCACGGATTCGCGGTGGACGCCCCGATCGAGGGCGATCTGGAGTCGCCCGAGGGCTTCGGCCGCGTGCGAGTGAGCCACTACAGCCTGAACGACCAGGTCGTGGAGGGGCTCGAGTGCCTCGACATCGCCGCGTTCTCGGTGCAGTACCACCCGGAGGCGGCCGCGGGGCCGCACGACGCCTTCTACCTCTTCGATCGATTCCGCCGGCTGGTCAAGGACCGCGCCGAGCAGAACGGAGCCAACTAAGCCATGCCCAAGCGTTCAGACATCAACTCCGTCCTCGTCATCGGCTCGGGCCCCATCGTCATCGGGCAGGCGTGCGAGTTCGACTACTCCGGCACGCAGGCCTGCCGCGTGCTGCGCGAGGAGGGCGTGCGCGTCATCCTCGTGAACTCGAACCCCGCGACGATCATGACCGACCCCGACTTCGCGGACGCGACCTACGTCGAGCCGATCACCCCGGAGGTGATCGAGTCCATCATCGTCAAGGAGCAGCCGGACGCGATCCTGCCCACGCTCGGCGGGCAGACCGCGCTCAACGCGGCCATGGCCCTGCACGAGCAGGGGATCCTCGACAAGTACGGCGTGGAGCTCATCGGCGCCAAGGTGGAGGCGATCCAGCGCGGTGAGGATCGCCAGATCTTCAAGGACCTCGTGATCGAGTCGGGAGCGGAGGTCGCCCGCTCGCACATCGCGCACACCCTCGAGGAGGCGAAGGAGTTCGCGAAGGACCTCGGCTACCCGCTCGTCGTTCGCCCCTCCTTCACGATGGGCGGCCTCGGCTCCGGATTCGCCTACACCGAGGAGGACCTGGTCCGCATCGCGGGCGACGGCCTGCACTACAGCCCCACGAGCGAGGTGCTGCTCGAGGAGTCGATCCTCGG
>JAPSIU010000040.1 GCA_031178565.1 Leucobacter sp.
CGACGGCGACGTCCTCGAGCCGCGTGCCTCGCCGAGCGACGAGCACGAAGCGCACCGGCACCAGGTACTCGCCGACGATCCGCAGGCCCGGGATCGTCGCCAGCGCGTCCTGCGCCACCGTCACGCCGCCGTCGATCGAGTTCTCGATCGCGATCATCGCGGCGTCGCTGAACCCGGACACCACGTCCCCCAGCGCCTCGCCCAGATTGGCGACCGGATTCCACTCCTGGCCGATCGCCTCGGGCACCTGTTTGAGCGCCGCCTCCGTGAAGGTGCCCGCCGGTCCGAGGTAGGAGTAACGGCGGGGGCTCTGCGGGCTCTGCGGGCTCTGCGGGCTCTGCGGGCTCTGCGACATGCTCACCAGATTAGCGCGGGAGGAGCCGCCGGCGGCCCTCACACCGCGAGCACGCGGGCGACGAGCCCCTTCGCCGCCTCCTGCACCTCCGCGAGGTGGTCGGACCCGCGGAACGACTCCGCGTAGATCTTCATGACGTCCTCGGTTCCCGAGGGACGAGCCGCGAACCAGGCGTGCTCGGTCTGCACCTTCAGCCCGCCGACGGGCGCTCCGTTGCCGGGGGCGTCGGTGAGGATCACCGTGATCGGATCCCCCGCGAGCTCGGTGTCGGTGACGTCGTCCGCCGAGAGCTCGGCGAGCCTGGATTTCTGCTCGGGGGTCGCGGCGGCGTCGACCCGCGCGTAGTGCGGCTCCCCGAAGCGCTCGACCAGTGCTCGGTAGCGCTCGGACGGCGACTCGCCCGTCACCGCCTGGATCTCGGCGGCGAGCAGCGCGAGCAGGATCCCGTCCTTGTCCGTGCTCCAGGGAGCCCCGTCGAAGCGCAGGAACGACGCGCCCGCGCTCTCCTCCCCGCCGAACACGACGCTCCCGTCCGAGAGTCCGGGGACGAACCACTTGAACCCGACCGGTACCTCGAGCAGCTCGCGACCGTGCGAGGCGACCACGCGGTCGATGAGCGCGGAGGATACGAGCGTCTTGCCCACGCTCGCGTCGACCGGCCAGCCCGGACGGTGCGTGAGCAGGTAGTCGATCGCCACCGCGAGGTAGTGGTTCGGATTCATGAGCCCGCCGTCGGCCGTCACGATCCCGTGCCGGTCGGCGTCGGCGTCGTTGCCGGTGACGAGCTGGTAGAGATCACGATACTGCTCGACCGTCGACATCACGTGCGCGGACGACGGGTCCATGCGGATCCTGCCGTCCCAGTCGAGGTGCATGAACGACCAGAGCGGGTCGACGCCGGGACCGAGCACGGTGATGTCGAGATCGAAGCGGTCCCGGATCGCGGCCCAGTAGGCGACGCTCGCACCGCCGAGCGGGTGAGCTGCCATCCTGATCCCGGCCTCTCGGATCGCAGCGACGTCGAGGACCTGCTCGAGCGACTCCACGTACTCGCCGAGGAAGTCGTAGCGCCCGACAGGCTCGCCGCCCATCCCGTCCTCCGAGGCCCGAGGAATCGAGTCCACACCCTGTTCCAGGAGCTCGTTCGCGCGGGTCGCGATCCAGTTCGTCGCCTCGGAGTCGGCCGGGCCGCCGTGGGGCGGGTTGTACTTGAAGCCCCCGTCCTGAGGAGGGTTGTGGCTCGGGGTCACGACGATGCCGTCGGCGCGACCCGGATCATCGACCGCGCGGTCGCGATTGTGGGTGAGGATCGCGTGACTGAGCGCCGGGGTCGGCACGAAGACCTCGTCGCCCGAGCCCGACTTCGCGAGCACATGCACCCCCGCGGCCGAGAGCACCTCGCGCGCCGTGTGCTCCGCGGGCGACGAGAGCGGATGCGTGTCGGAGCCGACGAAGAGCGGTCCGCGGATCCCCTGCGCGGCGCGGTACTCGGCGATCGCGGAGCTGATCGCGACGATGTGCGCCTCGTTGAACGATCCGTTCAGCGACGAACCGCGGTGACCCGAGGTGCCGAAGACGACCCGCTGCGACGGATCCGAGGGATCCGGGACCACGTCGGTGTACGCCGCCAGCAGCGCCTCGACGTCGATCAGATCCTGCTCAAGTGCCGGCCGTCCCGCTCTCTCATGCATGGTTCCAGTGTGCCAGAGGCGGAGGGCGCGAGGGCGGTTCGATCGCGGGGACGCCTCCGTGTCACCCCTCCGGGGCCGGCTCGAACACCTCTCCATACAGGCGCCGCCAGTTGCCGAAGAACACCTGCTCGGCCTCGGCGCGAGTGAGGAGTCCTCGCTCGACGAGGCGCTCGCGCACCTCCCCGAACTTGTGGAAGTCGAGGTTATCGATCCACGCCTCGGGCGGAACCTCGACCTCGGGCCGGGCCGCGCCGTGCTGCTCCCTGCGGCTCCAGCGGCCCTGACGCATCCAGGGGATGTTGTCGGCCGGCGCGTTCGGGTCGAGGTCCGACCCGTACGCCACGTGGTCAACACCCAGCAGTTCGACGTGCCGCGCGATAAGTTCAGCCGAACCATCGAGACTCGCCGCCCACGAACCCGCGATGTTGTTGTACGTGCACACCCCGAGCACACCTCCGCGCTCCGCGAGCGCCGAAAGCACGTCGGCTCCCTTGTTGCGGGGATGGTCGTAGATCGAGCGGGCGTTCGCGTGGTTGATCGCGACGGGCCGGCTCGACGTCTCGATCGCCTCGAACGACGTGCGCTCGCCCACGTGCGAGAGGTCGATGAGCATGCCGATCCGGTTCATCTCCTCGACGACCTCGTGACCGAAGCGCGAGAGACCGGTGTCGCGCGGCTCGTAACAGGATGAGCCGATCGCGTTCTGGGTGTTGTAGGTGAGCTGCACGACGCGCACCCCCATGTTCCAGAAGTGCTCGATGAAGCCGATCCTGTCGTTGAAGAGCGAGGAGTTCTGCGTGCCGAGCACCACGGCGACACGGTCCGTGGCGACCGCAAGATCGATGTCGTCGCCCGTCCGGGCGATGAGCACGATGTCCGGATGCTCGCGCGCGAGGTCGTTCCACTTCGTGAGCGCGTCCATCGTCTCGAGCGCGTCCTCCCAGAAGGACGCCGTGATGGTCACGGCCCCCACGCCGCCGTCGCGGAGGCGCTCGAGGAGCGCCCGGTCGTATCTGCCGCACTGCAGGCCGTCGATGACCGCGCCCGTTCCCGCTCCGCGGCCGTCCCCCGCGCTCACGCGAGCACCGTCCGCCCGGGATCGCCCGCTCGTCCGCGGAGGTGGAGGTAGGTCTCCTCGTCGGCCTCCCCGATGAGATTGCCGTGCTCGTCGTACAGCTGCGCACCGGCGTGCCTGCGCGAGACCTCGGAGTCGGGCGTCAGCGCCTCGTTCGACTCGTGGAACAGTCGCCAGAACTGATCGGCGTCCATCTCGTACCCCTCGCGCAGCACGCGCTCGATCGACGGACCCGCCGCCGACGCCGCGGGCTCCACCGGCGTCGGCGGGACCCGCTCCGCTGCAACCGCGGCGGCGTTCTCACCGACACGTGCGATCGTGAAAGCGACACCGCGGGTCGCGGCGTAGTCGCCGAGTGCCTCGAACAAGACGAGGCCCGGCACATCGCGCACCTCGACCTTCGCGCGGACATCTCCCGCCGCGAGCGCGAGTCCGAGCTCGTCGACGAACGCCGGAGCGAGGAGCGGTGCGGGAGCTCCCGCACCATCGAGCATCGTAAGGTCACCGACGCGGGAGACCTCGAAGTTCGTCCGCGCCGACCGGAACCGCTCGTGGACGCGCTCCATCTGGCTCACCGCGTCGAACCCCTCCGCCTGGGCGGCCATGATGGCGTCCCGGACTGCGTTGACTGCGAACGCCGGACATCCTCGCGCGTGCAGGTAGCGCCCCACCATGTGGCGCATCTCCCGGGCCGAGGCCCGCATGGTCGTCGTCATCGTGCGGCTCCCATCTCGAGCGAGGGCATTTCGGGATACCGGGTCTCGATGTCGATCCGCTCGTTGAGGTCGGCCGCCGTGGGCGCCCCGAGGTAGATGAGCCCGAGCACGTTGCGGTCGTCCCCCTCGTCCACCGTTCGGAGCAGGCCGTGCACCGCGGAATTCATGAAGCGGACGATCGACACCGGAACGAAGTCGTGGGCGAGCATGTTCATGTGGGGCGAGTGGTAGCGGAAATCGCGCAGCGACTGCATCCGCTCCACCGTCGCCCGGAGGTCGGGACGCTCGCGGAGCAGCTCCCCCACGGAACCCGCGCTCGTATCGTGCAGGGCCGCTTCGAGCGTCTGCACGTCCCCGGGCAGATCGAGAGCCCAGTTGCGACCCCCGATGACCTCCTCGGCAGGTCCCCGCCGGGGCTCCTCCGCGTCCGCGGACTTGTACCAGACATAGCGGCGCGCACCCGGCGCGTCCATGTCGATCTCGAGCGCCCAGGCGTAGTCGAGGTCGATGATCTCGCGGAGTTCCGCGAGCGGCATCGCGGGTTCGCAGACGAACTGCTCGGAGCGGATCCCGCCCTCGATGGCCTCCACCACACGCTCGTAGGGCAACAGCTCCAGGAGGTTCGCGGCGGCCAGCTCCCACGCCTCGTCACCGATCGTCCCGTCGAGCCGGGTCAGGAGCTCGGCGCCGGTCGTCGCGCCGCGGGCGGCGAGCGATTCGAGTTCGGCAATGGCCAGCCCGAGTTGCTCGGCGATACGGTGAGGATCGTCGAAGCGCGTGTACACATAGGGGTCCACGCGTGTGAACTCGGTTGCGCGCCGCAGCAGCTCGCGGTATTCCTCGTAGGCCCCCTCCCCGGGACGGAGCGGCAGCAGGGACGCCTCGGCGAGCAGCGTCTGCCGGTGCTCGAGCCAGGTGCCGATGAGGACTGGGTGGGTGTTCACGAAGAACAGGAGCCCGAGTGCCGATCCGTTGCCGATCCCGATCATGCGACGCAGCTCGCGGTCGAGCGGAACCGCATCGGGATTGCGGTGGCGGGCCGTGTTCTCGACGAGATCCGAGGCGAACTCCCGCATGACGAAGGCCGAGAGGAGCTGGGCATGCAGGGGCAGCCGCAGCGGGTGATCGGCCTCGAGCGTCAGGAAGGAGCGGGTGAGGAACGTACCATTGCCGTCGAGGCCGGTGTTGCGCATGAGGTACCCCACCTCCCACAGCGCGCGAGTGTCCGGCTGCCGCCCCTCGGCGAGCGCTTCGACCGCGTGGTCGAACGCCCGGAAGCTCCGGTTCGACCGTGCCCAGGTGAGCGTGCCGGGGACGGCCCGGCCGGCGTAGAGCTTGGGCAGTTCAGCCCGCGTGGCCGCGCGATCCTCAGCGGTCGTAGGCCCCTCGATCAGCGCGCCCATCATGTCCCAGTTGCGACCGGTGATGCGACCGGTGCGGCCGTCGAGCTTCGGCTCGTAGCTGAAGACGACGAAGTCGAAGACGCGGTTCCCCGCTGCGCGCACCCGGTACAGCGCCTCTCCCTCCGCGCGCTCGTCGATGTCGAAGCTCACCCGCTCGAAGCTCCATCTCTCGCGCTGCATCTTCTCAAGCAGGCTCCGCCCGGCTGAGATCCGGCTGGCGGGAAGCGATTGCAGCCGTTCGGGACGCAGGAGCAGGTCCGGATCGAGGATCCGCCGGGGAACCTCGACGGACGGCGGCATGGTGATCATCAGCACTCCTTCGTGACAGTTGTGACGGTTCAGCCGGGGAGCAGTCCGGCGCTCTGCTCGGTGAGGTCCTCGATGGCCCGAGCTCCCGCCTCAAGCGAGGAGAGCACGTGATCCGGCTTCGTGCGGCCGTGCGGCCAGTGCGCGGAGAGCGCGAAGCGCACCTGGCCCGGGGTGCGCCCGACCGGCACGGCGATGATCTCGATCGGGTCGAATTCGTCGTCGACCAGCACGCTGTAGCCCTCCCGGCGCACCCGGGCCCGCTCCTCCTCGCTCGGGAGATCGATGCCCGCCTCCTGCAGGCGGCGGACCTCAGCGGGCCCGAGGTAGCTCACGAGCACCGAGCCGAGGGCGCTCCCCGCGATTTCGAAGCGCTGCCCGTGCTCGAGCGAGACGTGCACGTTGCGCGGGGGGAGACCCCGGCTCACCACCGTGACCAGTCCGCCGTCGATGGTGCCGAGGGAGATCCCCTCTCCGAGTTCGTCGGCGATCCGCGTGAGTTCGGCCGAGATTCGCGCGTCGACGCTGGAGTGACGGAGTGCGGCCTGCCCCAGGCGCACGGGGGCGAACGTGAGCGTGTACGCGCCCTGGGAAGTGGTGGTGAGCCATCCCGCGGCGACGAGCGTGACGAGCTGACGGTGCACCATCGACCTCGATCCCCCCACGCGACGGGCGATCTCGGACACCCCGAACGGCGCGTCCGAGCGCGCGATCTCCTCGAGCAGACGCAACATCTTGAGGTTCGAGGTGAGGGGCGCCGTCCCTCCACTTGCGGAGCTCTCCTCCATCACATCCTTCTCCTTATGTCACTTATACGTTGACATAGTCTCTTACAGCGTGACATGAAACTATCCGGCGCCTCGGCGGAAGTCAACTCGGGTCGGCCGCCCAACATCGCATCGACCCCCGAGTCTTCGACAACAATTCCCCATACCACCCTTGACGCCGGCGCGGTGGCCGGTAATATCACTGTCACTGCTTCTCAAAATAGACGCAGTTGTCACGGAATAGTTGACACGCAATCCGACAGTGAGGTCACGCAGGTCCTCGCGCGGTCAGGTGCAACCCGCGACACCGACACATCGAAAGGATCTGCGACATGGCACCGAAGTCGCTTCGGAGGGCCGCTCGGCTCTCCGCGCTGATCGTGGCGGGCGCGCTGGCCGTCACCGGCTGCGCCGCGAACCCCCCGGCGCAGGGCGGCGGGGCTTCGACGGAGAAGCCCGGCACCCTCGTCATCGACCAAGCGTTCACCGCCCAGTCCATCGATCCGGCCACCATCTTCCAGGTCACGGATGCGATCGCCGCCAGCGGGCTCTACCAGACGCTCTTCACCTACGTCGACAACGAGGCGAAGCCGCAACCGCTCCTCGCCGAGTCCATGGAGGCGAACGAGACCGCCACCGAGTTCACCGTCACCCTCCGCGAGGACGCCACCTTCGCGAGCGGCAACCCCGTGACGGCCGCCGACGTGGTGTTCTCGCTCAACCGCCTCAAGCACCTCGGCGCGAGTCCCGCGTATCGGATGGAGGGTGTCACGGTCGCCCAGGTCGACGAGCGCACGGTGAAGTTCACCACCTCCGAACCCGCTGCCTACATGGACCATTCCCTCACGTCACCGCCGCTCGCGATCGTCGACAGCGCACTGGTGGAGGAGGCCGGCGGCAGCGACGCCGAGAACGCGGCCGACGTTGACCAGGCCGGAAAGCTCTTCACCGAACCGGAGAACGGCGTGGGAAGCGGTCCGTACGTGCTCGACAGCTACGACACGAACTCTCAGATCGTGCTCGTCAAGAACGAGAAGTACTGGGGCGAGGAACCAGCGTACGACCGGATCGTGCTGCGCAACGTGAACAACGCGCAGCAGCAGAAGGCCAATATCGAGGGCGGGGAGAGCCAGATCGCGCTCGACATCCCCGGCCGCATCGCGGAGGGCATGGAGTCGGATGCGCTCCAGGTGCAGTCGGCCCCCTCTCCCGAGGTCCTCTATCTCGCACTGTCGCAGAAAGAGGGCGCGCCCACCGCAGACCCCGACATCGTGCGGGCGATCAAGACCGGAATCGACTACGAGGCGCTGCGCACGCTCGTCGGCGTGGGGGCGAAGGAGGCCACGGGCATCATCCCCTCGATGATGCTCGGATCGCTGTCCGAGGGCGAGGGACCGGAGTCGGATCCCGAGGCCGCGAAGAAGCTGCTCGAGGACGCGGGCAAGACTGGAACCGAGATTACCCTCGACTACGCGAACGACTACACCCGCCTGGCGGGGATCGACTACAACGTGCTCGCACAGGGTCTGCAGACGCAGCTCGAGGCGATCGGCCTCACCGTGAAGCTCAACCCCACGCCGACCTCCACCTCGCTCCAGCGCTATGTGGACGGGGAGACCGAGATGGCCCTCTGGTCGTGGCCGCCCGACATCGCCGATCCCTCGAACGTGCTCGTCTTCGCACCGGGCGACCTCATCGGCACCCGGGTCCACTGGCCGGCCGAGGCCGCGCCCGAGGTGGCGCGGCTCGCCGAGGAGGCCCGCGCGGCGACCGCGGACGACCGGGAGGCGGCCTTCACGGCGTGGAACGAGGCCATGAACGAGGAGGCGCCATACGCGACCCTGCTCGAGCCGTCCTTCTTCCTCGTCGCCTCCACGAGTGTCGAGCACGTCAGCCACGATCCGCTCGCGGCGATCAACCTCTCGCAGATCCGCTGACGACCGAGATCGGCGCATCGTGACTCACACACTGTCCGAAGCCGGGGCGGACGCTCGCGCGTCCGCCCCGGAGAAGGGCGGAGGCGGCTACGGGCGCTTCGTGCTCCGCCGCCTCGGCACCTCGCTCATCACGCTGTTCGGGATCACCCTCGTGTCCTTCGGACTCGGTGTGCTGGTCCCGCTCCGTCCCGAGACCGCGAACCTCAGCCAGCAGGCGCTCGCCAACCCCGAGGCGGTGGCGGCGTTCCGCGAGAAGTTCGGGCTGAACCTCCCTGTCTGGGAGCAGTACCTGCGCTACCTTGCGGGGCTCTTCCGCGGCGACCTCGGCATATCCCAGCAGACCGGGCGGCCGATCTCGACCGATCTCGCGAAATACGCGCCGGCCACCCTCGAGCTCGTCCTGTGGGCCACGGTGCTCGCCGTGCTCATCGGGGTCGCCCTCGGCATCGTCGCCGCGAACGCCCGCAACCGCTGGCCCGACCACGCGGCCCGGCTCGTCTCGCTGCTCGGCGTCAGCCTGCCGACCTACTGGCTCGCGCTCGTGGGATCGACCTTCTTCTTCCGCCAGCTTGGCTGGCTGCCCGGGAGCGGTCGTCTCGACGCCTCGATGACCCCGCCGCCGACGATCACGGGCTTCTACACCGTCGACGCCCTGCTCGTGGGCGACTTCGCGGCGTGGGGATCCGCTGTCAGCCACCTGATCCTGCCCGCCTCGATCCTCGCGCTCTCGAATCTCGGAATGGTGCTGCGGTTCACCCGCAGCGCCGTCCTCGACGGATTGAACACCGACGCCGTGAAAGCGGCGCGCGTAAAGGGTCTGCCGAGCACACGGGTGCTCATGCGCTACGCCGTGCGCAGCGCTTCGAGCCCGATCATCACGGTGACCGCCCTGTCGTTCGGGTTCCTGCTCGCGGCGACGGTCTACGTCGAGCAGATCTTCGCCTGGGGCGGTCTCGGCCAGTACGCCTACCGCTCGGCGACGAACCTCGACGTCACCGCCATCACTGGCATCTCCGTCGTGATCGCCGTGCTCTTCCTGGCAGTGAACTTCCTCGCCGACGTCCTCGCCTCGGCCTTCGACCCAAGGATCCGACTCCAATGAGCCGCACCGATGTGATCTCCTTGATCGCCGCCCCCGAGCGCGGAACCCGCCGCCGGCGCATTCCGACGTGGGCACGTACGCCCGCCGTCGTCGTTTCGTTCGTCATCATTCTGGCGTGGCTCGTCGTGATCCTCATTCCGGCTGTCACGCCGCACGATCCGCTCGCGACCGTCGGCGCGGCGCTCGCACCGCCCGACGCGACCGCGCTTCTCGGAACCGATCCACTCGGTCGCGACAACCTCAGCCGGACCCTCGCAGCGGCCCGCACATCGGTACCGAACGGTCTCATGATCGTGGCGGCAGCCGCACTGATCGGCACGGCGATCGGGCTCATCGCGGGATTCTTCGGCGGCTGGATCGACGAGATCCTGATGCGCGTCGCCGACCTCGTCTTCGCCTTCCCCGGCATCATCCTCGCCATGGCGATCGCCGCCGCACTCGGTCCCAGTGTGCAGAACGCGGTCATCGCCGCCGCGATCAGCTGGTGGCCGGCCTACGCGCGCGCGGTCCGCTCGATCGTTCTGGCACTGCGGGAGTCGGAGTTCGTCCTCTCCAATCGGCTCTCGGGTGTCGGCCCGTTCCGCTCGATCCTCGTGGACCTCCTCCCCGCCGTGAGCGGCTCCGTCCTCGTGCTCGCCATGCTCGATGTCGGTTCGGCGATCCTATTCCTCGCCGGGCTCTCGTTCCTCGGCCTCGGCGCCGTGCCGCCGACGCCCGAGTGGGGATCGATGATCTCGGGAGCCGTGCAGTACTTCGACCAGTGGTGGCTCGCCGTGGCGCCGGGTGTCGCCGTCGTCTCGGTCGTGCTCGCCTTCAACGTCATCGGAGACGCCGTGCGCGACAACCTCGAACCGCGCCTGAACGAGAGCGGAGCGGGATCATGACGCTGTTGCAGGTCGACCATCTCCGGATCCACCGATCGAGCGGCGCAGGCGACCCTCTCGTCTCGGACGTGTCCTTCACTGTCGAGGCGGGCGAGGTCGTCGGAGTCGTGGGAGAGAGCGGGTCCGGCAAGACGCTCACCGGGCTGAGCCTGCTGGGTCTGCTGCCCGACGGCCTCACCGCCACCGGGTCTCTCCGCTTCGAGGGACGGGAACTCCTGACGCAGAGCAGGAGGGAGTGGGAGCGCACCCGCGGCGCCGAGATCGCCATGGTGCTGCAGGATCCGTCGTCGAGCTTGCATCCGATGCTCAAGCTGGGCGAGCAGCTCACTGACCATCTGCGGCTGCACCTCGGACTCGGAAAGGTCGAGGCCCGAGCCCGCGCCATCGAGCTGCTGGAACGCGTGCACCTGCACGAGCCGGAGCGGCTCCTCACGCAGTATCCCCATCAGCTCTCGGGCGGCATGAAGCAGCGGGTGTCCATCGCGATCGCACTCGCCTGCGGGCCGGAGCTCTTGATCGCCGACGAGCCGACGACGGCACTCGACGCGAATATCCGCACCGGGATCATCGCACTCCTCGACGAGCTGCGGCGAGAGAGCGGGATGGGCATCATCTTCGTAACGCACGACCTCGCGATGCTCAGCTCGATCGCCGATCGCCTTAACGTGTTCCGCACCGGCGAGATCGTCGAGTCGGGTGAGGCCGAAGCCGTCTTCCGTACCCCGAAGCATCCCTACACCCGAGTGCTGCTCGATGCCGTGCCGCAGGTGCCCTGGCCGCTCCCCGAGGAGGTTCGATCATGATCGCCGAGCATCGCGACCACGCCGCTGCTCTCGACCCAGCCGCCCCGCTCGTCGAAGTGCGCGATGCGGTTGTCAGCTACCGCGTCAAGGGCAAAGGCCGCTTCATCGCCGTACAGGGCGTTGATCTCGATGTCCGCGCCGGAGAGATCGTGGGGATCGTCGGGGAGAGCGGCTGTGGAAAGTCGTCGCTCGCTCGCGCTCTCGTCGGGATCAACCGGCTGAGCGGCGGATCCATCCGCTTCCTCGGCCGGGAGGTGACGCCACTGCCGATTCGACGTCGCCCCGGACACCTCGTGCCGCTGCAGATGGTGTTCCAGGACCCGTATGCTTCGCTCAATCCGCGGCGGCAGATCATGCGGCAGTTGGAGGAGGTGTGGAACGCCGCATCCCGAGCGCGCGGCGATCTGCTTTCTGCCGAGCGCCGCACTGCCGCGATCGACGACGTGCTCGAGCGGGTCGGCGTCGATCCCGAACTGCGCGGCCGCTACCCGCACGCACTCTCGGGTGGACAACGGCAGCGGGTCGCGATCGCGAAGGCGCTGCTCACCGACCCCAAAGTAATCGTCGCGGACGAGCCCATCTCCGCGCTCGACGCATCGTCGCAGAAGCACGTGAGCCGGTTGCTCCGCGCACTCGTCGACGACTTGCAGATCGGCATGGTCATCATCTCGCACGACCTCGCCGTCGTGGCGGCCATCGCCGACCGCACCGCGGTGATGCGCGCGGGCAGGTTCGTCGAGCAGGGTCCCACCGAACGGGTGTGGACGGCCCCCGAAAACCCGTACACGCTGCAGCTGCTGAGCGCCGTACCCGAACTCGTCGGCAGGCAGGGCTGAGAAGCGACGGAGGGATATGCCGACCGGCGCAATCCCCCGTTCACACGCGCGGGATACGCTGGGGACATGAACGAGACGGAGACCCGCGGCCGCCGCGGGGACATCGAGTGCTGGCTCACCGACATGGACGGGGTGCTCGTCCACGAGAACCGGGCGATCCCGGGTGCCGCCGAGCTCCTCCAGCACTGGCGGGATACGGAGATCCCGTACCTGGTGCTCACGAACAACTCGATCTTCACGGCTCGCGACCTGAGCGCCCGCCTCTCCGCGTCGGGCATCGACGTGCCGGAGGAGCGGATCTGGACGAGCGCCCTCGCGACGGCCGCCTTCCTCAAGCAGCAGAAACCCGGTGGTTCCGCGTTCGTGATCGGCGAGGCGGGGATCCTCACCGCCCTGCACGACGCGGGCTACGTGATGACCGAGTCGAACCCCGACTTCGTCGTCGTGGGCGAGACCCGCAACTACTCCTTCGAGGCGATCACGAAGGCGATCCGTCTCATCATCGGCGGGGCGCGCTTCATCTCGACCAACCCCGACGCCACGGGTCCGAGCCCCGAGGGGCCCCTCCCCGCGACGGGATCCATCAACGCGCTCATCACGAACGCCACGGGCAAGACCCCCTACATCGTCGGCAAGCCGAACCCCATGATGTTCCGCTCGGCGCTCAACCAGATCGGTGCGCACTCGCACAACACGGGCATGATCGGCGACCGCATGGACACGGACGTCGTCGCCGGCATGGAGGCCGGTCTCCACACGGTCCTCGTGATGACCGGGATCTCGGATCGCGTCGAGATCGAGCGCTTCCCGTTCCGTCCCGACGAGGTGCTCGACTCGGTCGCGGACCTGCTGACCTGACGCCGGCGCTACAGCCCGAGGCGCCGGTATCGCTCGAGCCGCGCGACACGACGGCGTTCGGGCAGCTGGATCATGAGCCCCGAGAGCTCGTGCGCGATGGCGTCGCCGAGGCGGGCGCAGAACGCGTGCGCCTCCGCTGCGGCGTCGGGATCCTCCGCGACGATGCGATCCACGATGCCGTGCCGCTTCAGCGCCGCCGACGCGACGCCCTGCTGCTCGGCGAGTTCGGCGGCGTGATCCGTGTCGCGATGGACGATCGCCGAGGCGCCCTCGGGCGGGAGCGGGGAGAGCCAGGCGTGCTCGGCCGCGAGGGTGCGGTCGGCGGGAAGGAGCGCGAGCGCGCCGCCCCCCGTTCCCTCGCCGAGCAGGACCGACAGGGTCGGCCCCTCGTGCGTGACGAGATCGGCGAGGCAGTGCGCGATCTCCGACGCGAGCCCGCCCTCCTCGGCCTCCTGCGAGAGCGCCGCTCCGGGGGTGTCGATCACGGTGACGAGCGGCAGCTGCAGCTCCTCGGAGAGGTGCATCGCCCGCCGGGCCGCGCGCAGGGCCCCCGGCCCGAGTGGCGCGAGCGCGCGCTGGGTGCGGCGATCCTGCCCCACGATCACCGCGGGCACTCGTCCGAAACGCGCGAGGCAGAGCGTCAGCCCGGGATCCCGTTCGCCCTGCCCGGTGCCGGAGAGGGGGACGACGTCGGTGGCGGCCGAGCGGAGGAGTTCGCGCAGGCCCGGCCGTGCGCGATCGCGGGTGCGGGTCACCGAGTCCCAGGTCGCCGACGAGCCCGCCGGATCGGCTGCGGCCGTGCCGGGATCCGCCGCCTGCTCGATGAGTTCGGCGTGGGTGGGCCGATCCAGCAGCCGGAGCACGCGCTGCACGACGTCGCGCAGACCGGTGGGCGGGAGGACGCCGTCGATGAGGCCGTGCTTCGCGAGATTCTCCGCCGACTGCACGCCCTCGGGGAACTTCTCGCCGTAGAGCGCCTCGTAGACGCGCGGCCCGAGGAAGCCGACGAGCGCACCCGGTTCGGCGACCGTCACCTGTCCGAGGGAGCCGAACGACGCGAGCGCCCCGCCCGTCGAGGGGTGGCGCAGGTAGACGAGATACGGAAGTCCCTCGGCCTTGTGCGCGGCGACGGCGGCGGCGATCTTCACCATCGCGACGAAGGCGACCGTGCCCTCCTGCATCCGCGTGCCGCCCGACGCGGTCGACGCGAGCACGGGAAGCCGCTCCGCGGTCGCCCGCTCGATCGCCGCGACGAACCGCTCCGCGGCGGCGGTGCCGATGGACCCGGCGAGGAACGCGAACTCGCACGCGATCAGCACCACGCGGCGTCCGTCGATCCGCGCCTCGCCGGTCAGGATCGACTCGTCCGCCCCGGATCTCTCGGCGGCCGCGGCGAGCTCTCCGCGGTACGCGTCGCCGAGATCGGGCTCGGCGGGCGCCGTATCCCAGGAGAGATAGCTCCCGGGGTCGGCGATCAGGTCGATCAGATCGCCGGCGGAGAGCCGGCGGGGCTTCGCCGCTGCGCCCGCAGCGGCACCCGCACCCGGACCGGTGCTCACCGCTCGCCGCCCGCGAGCCACGCACGGATCGCGTCGCCGTGCTGGTTCAGCACGGGCGGCGCCTGATGCTCCGTGCGCGCCCGCTCGGTCTCTCCCCCGCCGTCCACGTCGAAGAAGCGGATCGGCGGCCCGGGCAGCGAAATGCTGCCGAGCGCGGCGTGCTCGACGTCGACGACGAGTCCCTGCGAGTGCAGCTGGTCCCACTCGTACACCTCGCCGAGATCCCGCACCTTTCCGGCGGGCACCCCCGCCGCGGCGAGCCGCTCC
>JAPSIU010000041.1 GCA_031178565.1 Leucobacter sp.
CGCCGGTCTGCAGCGCGTTGGTGGTGGCCGTCGCATCGGCGAAGTACTTGAGCGTGACCTGCTCGACGCCGGGCGCCTCGCCCCAGTAGTCGTCGCGCGTGTCGAGCACGATGCTCTCGTTCGGGGTCCAGGTCTCGACCGCGTACGGGCCGGTGCCGACGGGGGCGTTCGCGAGGTCGTCGACGCCGTCGGTGGAGAAGATCGCGCCGACCGGCGTTGCGAGGCTGAAGAGCCAGGCGTTCGACGGAGTGCTCAGGTGCACGGCGACCTCGGTATCGGAGACCGCCTCGACGCTCTCGACGACGTCCATCTTCGCCTTCAGGCTCGAGACCCAGTCGGATTTGACGCGGTCGAAGCTGAACTTGACGTCCTCGGCGGTGAACTCGTCGCCGTTGGAGAAGGTGACGCCCTCCCGCAGCGTGAAGGTGTAGGTCTTGCGGTCGTCGCTAACCGTCCACTCCTCGGCGAGCAGCGGGACGATCTCGCCCTCCTGGTTCAGTTCGACGAGTCCCTCGTACACGTTCGACATCAGCGCCTGCGGGATCGCGGCTCCCGCGGTCGTGGTGAAGTCGAGGTTGGTGGGGGTGCCGGTGAACGCCACGGTGGCCGTGGTCGGCGTCTCGCCGCCCGATCCCGAGCCCTCGGCGGTGGAACCCGCCGAGCAGCCTGCGAGGGCGAGCGAACCGACGGCGAAGACGGCCGCGGAGAGGAGGAGAGGAGTCTTACGTCGCATCATTGCTTCCTGTATGTAAGGTCGGGTCCCGTACGGATTTTAATCAGGATACATGGTAAGGCCACTTAACGTCGCGCTAATATTTGAGAGTAGGTCCACAGCATCGGCGTCGAACCCGCGACCCGCCGTGGCGAACAGCAGGAAGAGCCTCAGCGACGATGTCACACAGTTTCGAACCGGCAGTACCGGTGCACACCTATCAGCGCATCGTCGAGCAGATCGAGCAGGCCATCGTCTCGGGCGAGATCCCGGTGGGGTCGCAGCTCGCGAGCGAGCGCGAGCTCATGGTGCAGTTCAGCGTCAGCAGGCCCACGGTGCGCGAGGCGCTGCGGATCCTGCAGAGCATGGGGCTCCTCGAGTCGAGGCCCGGCACCCGAGGCGGCCCCGTCGTGCTCGCGCCCTCCTCGAAGACCCTCAGGCGCTCGCTTCGCGCCATGGTCGGCACCGACGCCATGGACATCGTCGAGCTCGTGCAGTTCCGCGTGATCCTCGAGGGATCGACCAGCAAGCTCGCGGCGCTCCACCGCACCGAGGCGCAGCTCGAGCGCATGCGCGCGGCGGTCGACCGGATGCGCGCCTGCGCGGAGACGAACGCCGCCGACTTCGCTGATGCGGATCTCGAGTTTCACGAGGCGATCTGGGCCGCGAGCGGGAACGGCGTCCTCGAGATGAGCGGGCAGGCCGTCTCGGGTGTGCTGCGAACGCTCATGCAGCAGGACTCCTCGGGAGAGGACAGCGACAACCGCGTGAAACTCGCCTCCGCCGAGATCGACCGCGGCCTCTACGAGGCGATCGCCGCTCGAGACGCGCATCTCGCCGGCAGCATCGCGAGCCGCGCCGTGGCGGAGCGGTTCGCCCCGCTGCTCGAGAGCGACGCCGAGCGCGCCGCACTGGAGCTGCTCGCGGAGTAGGAGCGGATCAGCGGCGGATCGATCGCTGGCCGCCGAGCCCTCGGCCGTTCGGTACCGTCCCGCGCCGTCCCGCCACGGCGGCGAGCGCAGCGCAGGCCGCCGCGACGAGCACCGCGAAGATCGCGACGGCCGTTCCGAGGCCGACGAGCTCGGCGAGCGCGCCGAGCCCCAGCACCGGAAGCGCGCTGCCGAGATAGGTGACGGTGTAGACGGCGCTGACCGTCGATACGTGATGCTGCGGCGCCACCGCCGTCGTCGCCGCGGTGAACGCCGCCTGGAACGCGACGCCCTGCCCGACGCCCGCCAGCCCCGAGGCCGCGACGAGGAGCGGGACGCCGCCGACCCACCCGGCGATGCCGAGCCCCACGAGCGAGACAGCGAGCACGGAGAGGCCCGTCGGCATCCGCCATCCGCCTCGGAACGGGACGAGCTGGGTGAGCGCCGACGCGCCGAGTGTGACCGCCGACAGCAGACCGATCGCGAATCGCGAGTCGGTCGCCGCGATCGCGGCGAAGTGCGACGGCGCGAGCGAGAGGCAGAAGCCGAAGACCGTGAAGCTCAGGAACCCGGTAGCCGCGGCGATCCTGAAGGCGCGCACCGCGGCGGGCGTGCGGCCGGCGGGAGCACGGCTGAGGGGAATCCGCCCGCTCGGGACCCCGAGTTCCGGCGGCGCGTCGGCCAGCGGGATCGCCTCCGACCCGTGCGCCGAACCGTTCGCCGGGCCGCAGGCGGTGCGCGGAGCGACGAGCAGGATCACCGGCACGAGGGCCGCGAGCACTGCCGCGATGGTGAGGAACGGCGCCGCGACGGGATCCCCGCCCACGAGCGACAGCGCTCCCCCGACGACGGGGCCCGCCGCCACGCCGCCCGAGCTCGCGAGCAGCGTGAGCCGTGCCGCGAACGCCGGCCTCGAAGGCATCAGGATCCTGAGCGCACCCGAGGCGGTCCCCGTCGCGCAAGCGATGGCCGCCCCCTGCGCGGCGCGGCCGATGCAGAACCAGACGAGCGAGGGGGCGAAGGCGAGGCTCGCAGTCGCCGCCGCCGCGACGACCAGCGCCGTCACGAGCACCGTCCGCCGGTTCACGGAGTCCGCGAAGCGACGGAACACGAGCAGCCCGACGATGAGCGCCGCGATGTAGCTGGAGAAGGCGAGCGCGACGCCGAACGGTCCGATGCCGAGCCTTCCCTCGAGCACCGGGAAGAGCGGCGTGCCGAGGTTCGCGCCGACGAGCAGCGAGAAGAGGGCGAGGGCGGTCAGCGCTACGCGCAGGCGGGGCCGTACGCGGGCAGGATCCGGGCGGGGTGGGCTCGGGGTGTCGACGGCTGGGGCGCTGGTGGCGCTCATGGCGGGCTCCTGTTCGGTGTCGTCGCCCTTGTGAGGCGATCCGCACCGTCCGCGGGGTGTTGCGAAGCGGCGCGAGCGGGATCGCGCTGACCGCGTCCCGGAACAGATTCAAACCGCATCGCCCGTATTGCGCAACCGGCTCCCACAAGATTGATCGATATGATCAATGTGGACGATATTCATCGGGCAGAAGGTGGTCAGAGTGAGCAGTCTCGACGCAACGGATCGGCGCATCCTGCGCGAGCTCGACCGGGACGCGCGGATGCCGACGGCGATGATCGCCCACCGCCTCGGCCTCGCCCGCGGCACGGTGCAGGCTCGGCTCGAGAAGCTCTCCTCCTCCGGTGCTCTGCGCGCGCACAGCGCGCGGGTCACGCCCGCAGCGCTCGGCAGACCGGTGGGCGCGAGTCTGCAGGTCGAGCTGGACCAGCATCAGATCTCGGAGGCCGTCGCCGCTCTCGCGGACATCCCCGAGGTGCTCGAGTGCTTCGCGCCGGCCGGCAACACCGACCTGCTGCTCCGCGTCGTCGCCGAGAGCCCGGACGACCTCTACCGCGTGAGCGAGGAGATCCGCCTGTGCCCCGGCATCCGCCGCACCTCGACGAGTCTGTTCCTGCGCGAGGTGATCCCGTACCGCGTGACCGGTCTGCTCCACGAGGAGCCGTAGCGCGCGACGAGGAGCGATCGCCCTCCCTCCGCTGACCGGAGCCGGGGCTCAGCCGCGGTAGTAGACCGCCACGCGCTTGCCCGAGTGGTCGATCACCTGCACCGGGGTCTCGAACACGTCCTCCAGCACCTCGGGTCGCATGATCTCCTCGGGCGTCCCCGACGCGACGATCCGTCCGTTCGCGAGGGCGACGATGCGATCCGCGTAGGCCGAGGCGAAGTTCACATCGTGGATCACGAGGATCACGGTCTTGCCCAGCGCGTCGGCCGCCGCCCGCACCTGCCCCATCATGCTCACGGCGTGGCGCATGTCGAGACCGGTGAGCGGCTCGTCGAGCAGCACGTAGTCGGTGTCCTGCGCGAGCACCATCGCGACGAAGGCCCGCTGCCGCTGCCCGCCCGAGAGCTCGTCGATGAACCGCTCCTCCATCCCCGCGAGATCGAGGAACGCGATCGCGGCGTGGATCGCCCGCTCGTCCACCGCCGTCAGCCGGCCCGCCGAGTGCGGGAACCTGCCGAAGGTGACGAGCTGCCGCACGGTCAGCCTCGCGAGGAAGTGGTTCTCCTGCTTCAGGATCGAGACCGTGCGAGCGAGATCCTTCGGCTTCGCGGTGCGCACGTCGAGCCCGCCCACGGTCACCCGGCCCCGATCCGCCTCGAGCAGCCGGCCGATGATCGTCAGCATGGTCGACTTCCCCGCCCCGTTCGGGCCGATGAGCGCGGTCACGCCGCCCCGCTCGATGGTGAGGTCGATCGGGCCGAGCACGTGCCGCCCCGCATAGTTCTTCTCGACGCCGCGCAATTCGATCATCGGAGACTCCTTTCGGTCAACGCAGTCCCTTTCTGAGCAGCACGACGAGGAAGGTGAGCCCGCCGACGAACTCGATGATGACGGTCACGAGGCCCGCGGCGGAGAAGACGTTGCGCAGCACGAAGGTCGCGCCGAGCAGGGTGACGAGGCCGATGCCGATCGCGAGCGGCACGGTCTCGGAGTGGCTGTCGCCCGGCGCGAACTGATACGCGAGCGTCGCGACGAGGAACCCGAAGAAGGTCATCGGCCCCACCATGGTCGCCGACACCGACACGAGCACCGCCACGAGCACGAGCGTCGTGACGACCTCGCGCCGGTAGTGCACGCCGAGGCCGGTCGCGACGTCCCGGCCGAGCGCGACGACGTCGTAGGTGCGGCGGCGCAGCCACGCGTACACGAGGATCGCGAGCACCATGCCGCCCGCGATGGGGAGGTACTCGGGGTTGCCCTTGCCGATGCTTCCGAAGAGGCGGGCGCTCAGCACGTCGAACTCGCTCGGCGTGAGCGTGCGCTGCAGGAAGGTGGAGAGCGACCCGAAGCCGATCCCGAGCACCACCCCGACGAGCAGCATCAGATGCAGGTTGGCCCGGCGCCCCGAGAAGAGCCAGCCGTAGAGGATCGTCGCGAACACCACCATGAGCGCGCTCTGGGCGATGATCTTCGGGATCCCCTCCATCGTTCCCGCCGCCGTGCCGAACGCGAACACCAGCGCCGTCTGGGTGAGCACGTAGAGCGCATCGAAACCGAGGATCGAGGGGGTCAGGATCCGATTCGAGGTCACCGTGTGGAAGAGCACCGTCGCGAGCGCCTGGGCGACCGCGACGAAGGCGATCGTGCCGAGCGATGTGAGCCGGGACTGCACGATGATCCAGAACCCCGGGCTGCCCGCCGGAGCGGGATTCTGGTAGACGAGGATCGCGATCGCGAGGGCCGCCGCGACCGCGTAGACGATGAGCAGAGCCCGGTGACGGGCCAGCCAGGACGGGCGCGGCTCCGACCACTCGGGCAGGTCCCCGGTGCTTCCGAGGCGGACGATGCCCGCCGGGACCTCGCGCTCAGCCACGGGCGCGCTGCCGGAGGAGCAGGGTGATGAACACCGCGCATCCGACGATCCCGAGCACCATCGAGACCGGGATCTCGAACGGCATGATGACGATGCGGCCGATCAGGTCGCACGCGGTGACGAGGGCGACACCGCCGAGCACGACCCAGGGCAGGTTGCTGCGCACATTGTCTCCGCGGACCATCGCGACGATGTTCGGAACCACGAGGCCGAGGAACGGCAGGAAGCCGACGACGACGGTCGTGACGCCCGCGGCGATCGCGACGAGAGCGGTGCCCGCGATGAGGATCGCCTCGTAGCTGAGACCGAAGCTCGTCGCGATGTCCTTGCCGAGGCCCGCGACGGTGATGCGATCGGCCATCACGAACACGAGCAGCGTGACGACCGCGACGACCCACAGCACCTCGTAGCGACCGCGCACGACCGAGGTGAAGCTCCCCATGAACCAGACGCCGAGCATCTGCAGCAGATTGAACTTCGCCGCGATGAAGGTGGTGAGGGCGCTGACGACGGCCCCGAGCATGATGCCGATCAGCGGCACCACGAGGGTCGTGCGGATGACGATGCGGCGCAGGATGAGCATGAACAGCATCGCGCCGACGAACGCGAAGACGCTCGCGATCACCATCCTGCCGAACAGGCCGACGCCGGGCAGCAGCAGCACCGTGAGCAGCAGGCCGAGCGCGGCCCACTCGGTCGTGCCCGAGGTCGTGGCGTCGACGAAGCGGTTCTGGGTGAGCATCTGCATGACGAGCCCGCTGGTCGCCATCGCGGCGCCCGACAGCACGAGCGCGATCGTGCGGGGCACGCGGGTGATCCAGAACATCTCGGAGCCGAACTCGCCGTCGCCGACATCGTAGACGCCGACCAGGAGCGAGGCGAGCAGCAGCGCTGCGACGACGGTGCAGGCGGCGATCAGCAGCCACGGGCGGCGCCTCGGCGGGGCGAGCTCCGGAGCGACCGGAGCGGTGCCGCCGACACTGCGGATGCGCCGATCGGGGCGCCCGCTCTCTCGAACGGACACCCCGCTCCCCGGCTTCCCGGGAGGTGCTTCGGAGCTCATGCTCATGCGGCGCCGAAGGCCTCCTGCAGCTGCTCGAACAGACCGGTGTAGGCGTGGATGCCCTCGGTCAGGTAGAAGTTCGGGTCGAGGATCACGATCTGATCCTGCTGCACCGCCGTGACGTTCTGCAGCGCCTCGGAGCCGGCGATCAGCTCGTCCGCCGGGGCCGATCCCGGCTCGCGCTCCTCGGGGACGAAGGCCGCGTCGCGGTCGAGTGCCACGATCCAGTCGGGGTTCGAGCCCGCGATCGCCTCCACGGAGATGTCGTCGCCCTGGTGGTCGTCGGTCGCACCCTCGACCTCGAGCGCCGGCTTCCAGCCCAGGGCGTCGAAGACCGGGCCGAGCGAGCGGCCGACACTCGGCGCGATGTAGCCGATCTGGCCGGCGGAGGTGTTCACGGCCATGACGGTGTCGGTGCCGTTGTAGGCCTCCTTCGCACCGGCGATCGCGTCGTCGAGCCCGGTGCTCAGCGCCTCGGCCTCCTCTTCGCGGTCGAAGATCTGCCCGAGGATCTCGGTCTGGCGCTTGAGCTCGGACACCTCGTCCTCGCCCTCGCGGGGTGCGATCTCGATGACTGCGGCCTGCGGGTTCTGCTCCTTGATCTGGTCGTAGGCGTCGCTGAAGCGGTAGCCCCCGATGATCAGATCGGGCTGGGCCGCGACGATGGCCTCGAGGTTCGGCTCGCGGTGGCTGCCGACGTTGGCCACGTTCTCATCGTCGGTGTACACGGGCCAGACGGTGCCCATGACGTCCTTCGGGGCCGCGACCAGCTCGACATCCCACTCCTCGAGCGTGTCGAACACCGTGTTGTCGAGCGCCACCACCTTCTCGGGGTTCACCGGCACCTCGATCTCGCCGTGGTTGTCGGTGATGGTGACGGTGCTCGCCTGCTCCTCCGCGGGAGCCTCCTCCGCCGGTGCAGCCGAGGAGCAGGCGGAGAGCGCGAGCGCCGAGCCGAGGGTCAGCGCGACGAGAACCGTCGCGCGGGTGCGGGATCGAAGTGACAAGGGGGCTCCTCAGCTCGGTGGGCAAGAAAAAGGCCGATGACCGGTCGAACGGCATCAGCGCAGTTCCGATCCCGGGCGGGCCGGGATCACTAAGGCAAGCCTAAGATACACTTCATCTGATGTTCAACTCGTCCGGAGAGAACCCCCGATCGCGTCGGCGTTTCACCCTCGTCGGCCCTCGTCGGGCGGAGACCCTATCGCTGCTGCGGCGGCTGCTGGAGCGCCGAGAAGTCGGGCTGACCGTCGGGCCTGACGGGCAGCGGACGCCCGTCAGGGAAGGTCGGCCACGGGAGCAGCGGCTGCGACGGAGCCTGCTGCGACGGCCGCGACGGAGCCTGCTGACGCTGCGGCGCCTGGCCGGGCTGCTGGGCCGCCTGGCCGGGCTGCTGCGGATACTGAGGAGCGGCGTGGGGCGCCTGCTGGGGCTGCGGCGCGCCTCCCTGCGTCGCCAGCCGCTGGGCACGCGCCGCCTCGCGGGCGTCGGCGCCGTACGACCACCGCAGGAGCAGCGTGATCGAGAGCCCGAGCGCGGTGAGGATCAGCAGAGCCGTCGCGATCTTCCAGTAGAGATCGGGGATGTTGAGCTCGAACGCCTCGATCCCGACCGGAGCCGTGAACAGGATGCCCGAGAGCACGGCGAGCACGCTCGTCACGAATGCGAAGCGGTTCACGGCCTCGGTCAGCCTCGCACCGAGGTTCAGCAGCAGCTGGCAGCAGAGGATCACGAGGCGCGTGACCACGATCACGAGCAGCGACTTCCAGAAGATCTCCCAGATGAGGCCGAACGAGTCGTACGGAGTCATCCAGATCACGATGAGCAGCAGCGCGAGGATGTACGAGTTCGCGATCAGCGCGACCGGCGCGTACCACTCCGATTTCTGCTCTCGGCGGGTGTCGAGCGCCGTGAACAGCACGAACACTGCGAAGAGCGCGAAGGTGGAGAACACCCGCTCGAACTTGCCCTCGAAGTCGCCAATGAACAGGAGCGAGATCGACGCGACCGTGAGGCCCGCGAGCAGGATGATGCTCACCTTCAGGAAGGTCGACAGCGTCCGCGGCTTCTCACCCGGAGGGCCCGCGGGCGCGGGACGCCCGGCCGGAGCGTGCGGAGGCGCCGCCGCGGCCTGAGCAGGGGGTCCCGAGGGAGCCTGCTGCGGGTGCGCAGCGGGAGCCTGCTGCGGAGGGGCGGGCGGTTGGGTCCGCTGCGGCTCCTCGGCGCGGGCGGGCGGCTGCTGCGCCTGCACCGGGGACTGCTCGGCGAGCGCGGCGGCCTCGGTGTCGTCTGCGTCCCGCTGCGCTGCCGAGGCGGACGGCTGCCGACCCGAAGCGGACGGCGCCTGCGCCGGACCGCGCCCCACTGCAGCGGCGAGCGCCTGCGCTCCGGCAGACGGAGCCGAGTCGGCGGTCGGCGGTTCCGGAGTGTTCGGATTCGTCGTGTTCGGATCGCTCATACTGTTCAGTCTCCACTGTTCGTCTGAGAATCGCCAGCTCGAAGGCCTCCGAGCCTCCTCCGATCCGTCACGGATGCGCGGCGCGGGGCTCGACCCGCCACCCGGCGTTCCAGCGGCCCGCCGACGATCCCGCACCGCGTAGACTGAACCCCGTACGTCCGGCGCGCAGCCGCCGATCCCGAACCTCATCAACGGAGCACATCGAGCGTGACTGATACCGACGCAACCATCACCGGTCCCCGCCCCGACACCGTCGCGGATGCGGCAGCCACGCCCGACAAGGAGCAGCCGTACGGCGCTCTCGGCCTCAAGACCGACGAGTACGAGAGGATCCGCGAGATCCTCGGGCGCCGCCCCACCTCGGGCGAGCTCGCCATGTACTCCGTCATGTGGTCGGAGCACTGCTCCTACAAGTCCTCGAAGATCTATCTGCGCCAGTTCGGCAAGAAGGTCAACGAGAAGATGCAGGAGCGTCTGCTCGTCGGCATGGGCGAGAATGCGGGTGTGATCGACGTCGGCGAGGGCTGGGCCGTCACCTTCAAGGTCGAGAGCCACAACCACCCGTCGTACATCGAACCCTTCCAGGGCGCGGCGACCGGCGTCGGCGGCATCATCCGCGACATCATCTCGATGGGCGCGCGCCCCGTCGCCGTCATGGATCAGCTGCGGTTCGGCGACATCGACGATCCCGACACCGCACGCGTCGTGCACGGCGTGGTCGCGGGCATCAGCTCCTACGCGAATTGCCTCGGGCTCCCCAACCTCGGCGGCGAGACGGTCTTCGACGGCGTGTACCAGGCGAACCCGCTCGTGAACGCGCTGGGCGTCGGCGTGCTGCGCCACGAGGATCTGCACACCGCGAACGCCTCGGGCCTCGGCAACAAGGTCGTGCTCTTCGGCGCTCGCACGGGCGGCGACGGGATCGGCGGAGCCTCGATCCTCGCCTCCGACAGTTTCAGCGAGGGCGGGCCGACGAAGCGCCCCGCCGTGCAGGTGGGCGATCCGTTCGCCGAGAAGGTGCTCATCGAGTGCTGCCTCGAGCTGTTCCACGGCGAGCTCGTCGAGGGCATTCAGGATCTCGGAGCTGCCGGCATCTCCTGCGCCACCTCCGAGCTCGCGGCCAACGGCGACGGCGGCATGTTCATCGAGCTCGACAGCGTGCTGCTGCGGGATCCCTCGCTCACCGCGGAGGAGATCCTGATGTCGGAGAGCCAGGAGCGCATGATGGCGATCGTGCGCCCCGAGAAGCTCGAGGCGTTCCTCGCGGTCACCGCGAAGTGGGACGTCGAGACCAGCGTGCTCGGCGAGGTGACCGATACGAACCGACTCGTCATCAACTGGCGAGGCGAGGAGATCGTGAACGTGGACCCCTCGACCGTGGCCGTCGACGGTCCCGTGTACGAGCGGCCAGTCGCCTACCCGGCGTGGATCGACGAGCTGCAGGCCTCCGGCGTGCGCGCGGCGAGACTCGCCCGCGCGACCTCCGGCGGGGATCTCCGCACTCAGATGATCGCGGTCGCGGCCTCCCCCAATCAGGCCTCCGTCGACTGGATCACGAACCAGTACGACAAGTACGTGCTCGGCAACACCGCGCTCTCCTTCCCCGACGGCGCCGGCATGATCCGCGTCGACGAGCACTCGGGCCTCGGCGTCGCGATCGCGACGGACGCCAACGGTCGCTACTGCCAGCTCGATCCGTACGTCGGCTCGCAGCTCGCGCTCGCGGAGGCCTACCGCAACGTCGCCGCCTCCGGCGCCGTTCCGACGGCCGTCACCGACTGCCTCAACTTCGGCAGCCCTGAGAACCCCGAGGTCATGTGGCAGTTCTCGCGCTCCGTCGAGGGGCTCTCGGACGCCTGCCTCGCGCTCGAGGTCCCCGTCACCGGCGGCAACGTGTCGCTCTACAACCAGACGGGCGACACCCCGATCCACCCGACCCCGGTCGTCGGCGTGCTCGGCATCATCGACGATGTCGCGCGGCGGGTACCGAGCGGCTGGCAGGATCAGGGCGAGCACCTCTACCTCCTCGGTACGACCCGCGACGAGCTCGACGGCTCCGCTTGGGCCGGCACGGTGCACGATCACCTCGGCGGCCGCCCCCCCGTCGCGGATCTCGACGCCGAGCGGGCGCTCGCCGAGCTGCTGCACGCGGCATCGCAGAGCGGGCTCGTCTCCGGCGCGGTCGACCTCTCCGAGGGCGGGCTCGCTCAGGCCCTGACAGACGGTGCGCTCCGCTTCGGCGTCGGCGCTCGCGTGTGGATCGACGAGATCATGTCGCGCGACGAGGTCGATGAGACCGCCGCCCTGTTCTCCGAGTCCCAGGCTCGCGTGCTGGTCGCCGTGCCGCACGAGGAGGAGGTGAAGTTCCGCGGGCTCTGCGAGGGCCGGGGCTTCCCGGTGCTGCGGATCGGCGTCACCGACGGGACCGGCGAGGCAGCCGTGATCGAGGTGCAGGACCGTTTCACGCTCCCGCTCGCCGAGCTCGGCGCTGCGTCGCGCGCCACGCTCCCGCAGCGCTTCGGGCCCGTCATCGGCTGACGACCGGTCATCGGCTGGAGCCCGGCTGGGGCTGAGGCAGCTTCGGTCCGGCATCGGACCGAGGCTGCTCCTCCGGCCGTCTCGTCAGTGGGTGACGAGCGGCGCCACTCGCGCGAGGATCGCGGCGTTCAGCTCGTCCGGCGGGAGCGTCGCGTCGAGCACGAGATACCGGTCGGGATCGGCTTCCGCGAGCGCGAGGAAGCTCTCGCGCACCGCGGTGTGGAAGTCGTCGGCCTCCGACTCCAGGCGGTCGGTCGTGCCTCCGCGGGTCCGCCGGCGCTCCGAGGCCGCCTCGGGGTCGAGGTCGAGGAGCACCGTGAGGTGCGGCCAGAGGCCGCCTGACGCCCACTCGCTGATGCGCCGGATGTCGTCGGCCTCGAGCACGCGTCCGGCGCCCTGATAGGCGAGCGAGGAGTCGATGTAGCGATCCTGCACGACGACCGCGTCGCGCTCGAGAGCCGGGCGGACGACCCGTGCGACGTGCTGGGCCCGATCCGCCGCGTACAGCAGCGCCTCGGCGCGGGAATCGACGTCGCCGATCTCCTCGCCGCCGTGCAGCAGCAGTCTTCGCAGTTCGGATCCGAGCCGCGTGCCTCCGGGCTCCCGGGTGCGCACGACCTCGTGTCCGCGTTCCTCGAACCATGCGCCCAGCATTTCGGCCTGGGTGCTCTTTCCCGCGCCGTCGCCGCCCTCGAGAGTGATGAAGATTCCGCTCATGCCCTCCAGTCTCTCAGTTGAGCGGGAATGCGCCGAACGGGATCAGCCCTCGGCGGCCTTCTTGGCCGCGTTGGCGGCGCGTGTCGCCGCCGCCTTCTTCGCGGCGGCCGAGCGCGCCGGATCCACGGTCTTCCCAGCGGCGGACTTCGTCCCCGCCTTCGCAGCGGGCTTCGGGGCCGCCTTCGCCGAAGACTTCGCGGCAGCTGCCTTCGTCGCGGGCTTCTTCTTCGCCGCCGGCTTGCGCGCGGGCGCCTTCTTCTTCGCCGGCCCCTTCGCGCGCTTGATCGCCAGCAGGTCGATCGCGCGCTCGAAGGTGATGTCGTCGACGCTCTCGCCGCGGGGGATCGTGGCGTTGGTCTCGCCGTCCGTCACGTAGGGTCCGAAGCGCCCGTCCCGCACACGGACGGGTTTTCCGCTCACGGGGTCGGCGTCGAACTCCTTGAGCGCCGACGATGCCTTGCGCGCACCGTACTTCGGCTGCGCGAGAAGCTCCAGCGCGCCGGCCAGGTCGATCGAGAAGATCGCGTCCTCGCTCGGCAGCGTGCGCGTCTCGGCGCCCTTCTTGAGGTAGGGGCCGTACCGGCCGTTCTGCGCTGTGATCTCGGTGTTCGTCTCGGGGTCGACTCCGACGACGCGGGGCAGCTCGAGGAGGGCGACCGAGGTGTCGAGGTCGATCGTCGCGGGATCCATGCTCTTGAAGAGCGACGCGGTGCGGGGTTTCACGCCCTTCGGAAGTTCCTCGCCCTCGTCGGGCAGCTCCGTGACGTAGGGACCGAACCGGCCGTTCTTCGCGATGATCCGCTTTCCCGTCGCGGGGTGCAGGCCGACGACGCGGTCCTCCGCCGGCTCGGCGTCGGCCAGCTCGTGCGCCTTCTCGGGGGTCAGCTCGTCAGGAGCGAGTCCTTCCGGGATGTTGACGCTCCGCGGCTTGAGCGCGCCGTCCTCTCCCACCTCGCACTTCTCGTCGAAGACCTCGAGGTAGGGGCCGTACTTCCCGTTGCGCAGCGAGATCTGCTCGTCGATGCGGATCGTGTTGATCGCGCGGGCATCGATCTCGCCGAGGTTGTCGACCACACCCCGGAGTCCGGGATGGCTGTCGTTGCCGAAGTAGAACTCGCCCAGCCACTTGCCGCGGTCGGCTTCGCCCGCCGCGATCCTGTCGAGGTCGTTCTCCATCTCGGCGGTGAAATCGTAGTCGACGAGTTCGCTGAAGTGCTCCTCGAGCAGGCGCACGACCGAGAAGGCGATCCAGCTCGGAACGAGGGCCTGGCCCTTCTTGGCCACGTATCCGCGGTCCATGATCGTGCTGATGATCGCGGCGTAGGTCGAGGGGCGGCCGATGCCGAGTTCTTCGAGGCGCTTCGTCAGGCTCGCTTCCGTGTAGCGCGGCGGAGGGCTCGTCTCGTGCCCCTTCGCCCGGGGATCCGCGACGCCGAGGCTCTGTCCCGACTCGAGCCGCGGGAGGGAGACGTTCTGCTCCGAGTCGCCTCGCTTCTCGTCCCGGCCCTCCTCGTAGGCGAGCAGGAAGCCGGGGAAGGTGATCACGGTTCCGCTCGCCGTGAACTCCGCCTCGGTCGCCGCGTCCGCGGCCGACTCGTTCAGGGAGACGGTGAGCGTGACGGTGTCCGTCGAGCCCTTCGCGTCGGCCATCTGGCTCGCGACCGTGCGCTTCCAGATCAGATCGTAGAGCGCGAACTCGCCCTGCGACAGCTTGCCCTTGAGCGAACTCGGTCGCTGGAAGGTGTCTCCGGCAGGACGGATCGCCTCGTGCGCTTCCTGGGCCCCCTTCGACTTGCCCGTGTAGACGCGGGGCTTCTCGGGCAGCGTCTGCGCCCCGTAGAGCTCGGCCGCCTGCGAACGCGCGGCCTGGATCGCCTGCTGCGAGAGCGTCGGCGAGTCCGTGCGCATATAGGTGATGTGGCCGTTCTCGTACAGGGACTGGGCGAACGACATGGTCTGCCGGGAGCTGTAGCGCAGCTTGCGCGAGGCCTCCTGCTGCAGCGTCGAGGTGGTGAACGGCGCGGCGGGGCGCCTGGTGTGCGGTTTGGTCTCCACCGAGCGCACGGCCGCGCGCGTTTCGGGGGTGAGCAGCGCGGCGAGGCGCTCGGCCCGATCCTGTCCGAGCAGGATCACGCCGGCCTTCGCCGCTCGCGGGGTGAGCGCGCCGTCGTCGCCGAAGTCGCCGCCCGTCGCGAGCCGCTGGGCGTCCACGCGGACGAGCTTCGC
>JAPSIU010000302.1 GCA_031178565.1 Leucobacter sp.
CCTCGCCGAGCCACTCGATGAGCTCTTCGAGCTCGGGACTCTTCGCCTGCTCGGGAACGGTGCGCTCGATCGCGCGGAAGGCGTCGCTGAGGTAGCGCAGCACCCCGCCCTCGGAGCGGCCGAGCTGGTAGAACGAGACGAGGTCGCGGAAGCCGAAGGCCCGCTCGATCATGTCGCGCACGACCGATTTGGGTCGCAGCTGGAAGTCACGCGCCCAGGGCACCTCCTTGGTGTACTCGTGGAAGGCCTCGTCGAGCAGCTCCTTCAGAGGCTGCGGATGGGTGATCTGCTCGAGCAGCTCCATGCGCTCCTCGTACTCGATGCCCTCGGCCTTCATCGCGCCGATGGCCTCGCCGCGGGCGCGGTGCTCCTGGGCGCGCAGGATCGCTCGCGGATCCTCGAGGGTCGCCTCGATGATGGAGATCACGTCGAGCGCGTAATGCTCGGACTCGGGATCGAGCAGTTCGATCGCCGCGAGCGCGAAGGGAGAGAGCGGCTGGTTGAGCGCGAAGTTCGCCTGCAGCTCGATCGTGAGCCGCAGCAGCCGCTCGCGTCGGCCGCTGCGCTCGTCGACCCGCTCGTGCACCTCGACGATGCCGCCGTTGCGGAGCGTGCGGAAGATGCCGATCGCGGTGCGCGCGTGCGCGTACTGCACGGCCCTCGGCTCGTGGGTGTCGAAGATGAGGGTGCGCATCGTCTCGAGCGCCTCGCCCTCTCGCTCCTCGCCGCGCCCGATGACGCCGAGCACCATGGAGTGCGTCACCCGCATCCGGCTGACGAGTGGTTCGGGCGGCGAGGCCACGAGCTTCTCGAGGGTCGCCTCGCTCCATGCGACGAAGCCCTGCGGAGGCGACTTCTTCTTGACGGGCTTGGCCTTCTTGCCCCCGCTCGCCTTCGCGGCGGCCTTGGCCACCGCCTTCGCGTTCTCGATCTCGTGCTCGGGCGCGAGTGCGACCACGTCGCCCTCGGTGTCGTAGCCGGCGCGGCCCGCGCGGCCCGCGATCTGGTGGAACTCGCGCGCGGAGAGCCGACGCATCCGCTCGCCGTCGAACTTCGTGAGGGCCGTGATGACGACCGTGCGGATCGGCACGTTGATGCCGACGCCGAGGGTGTCGGTGCCGCAGATGACCCGGAGGAGCCCCCGCTGGGCGAGCTGCTCGACGAGCCGCCGGTAGCGGGGCAGCATGCCCGCGTGGTGCACGCCGATCCCGGACCGCACGAGTCGGGAGAGGGTGCCGCCGAAGCCGGTCGAGAAGCGGAAGCCGCCGATGGCGTCGGCGATCTCGTCGCGGCCGGCGCGATCCACGATGCGGATGCTCGCGAGCGCCTGCGCCTGCTCGACCGCGTGCGACTGGTTGAAGTGCACGAGGTACGCGGGCGTCTGCCGATCCTCGATCAGCCCCTCGACCACCTCGTGCGCCGGGGCGACCGCGTAGGAGAAGGTGAGCGGCACGGGCCGTTCGACGCCCGTCACGAGCGCCGTGTCCCGGTCGGTGCGGCGCGTGAGGTCGGCGCCGAGCTCCGTCACGTCGCCGAGGGTCGCCGACATGAGCAGGAACTGGGCGCCGCCCATGAGCAGCAGCGGAACCTGCCACGCCCAGCCGCGGTCGGGCTCGGCGTAGAAGTGGAACTCGTCCATGACGACCTGCGTGATCCCTGCCGTGTCCCGGTCGCGGATCGCGAGGTTCGCGAGGATCTCCGCCGTGCAGCACAGGATCGGCGCCTCGGAGTTGATGGACGTGTCACCGGTGATCATCCCGACGCGCTCGGCGCCGAACACCTCAACCAGGTCGAAGAACTTCTCGCTGACGAGCGCCTTGATGGGGGCCGTGTAGATCGTGCGCCGCCCCTCGGCGAGGGCGATGAAGTGGGCGCCCATCGCGACGAGGGACTTCCCCGTTCCCGTGGGGGTGGAGAGAATCACGTTGCTGCCGAGGGCGATGCCGAGGATCGCCTCCTCCTGCGCCGGGTAGAGCCGGAGGCCGCGCTCCTCCCATGCCCACTCCTCGAAGGCGGCGAAGGCCTCGTCGGGCTCGGCGAAGCTCGTCGTGTCAAGGATCGATCCCAGATTCATGTTCGCCCGTCCATCCGCTCAGCCGCCGGCGTTCGGGCCGGCACCGCCCTCGAGCTCGGCGAACTTCGCCTGCATCGTCGGATTGCCCCTCGTGAGCCTCTTGATCGTCACGCCCTGCGCCTTGTCGTTCGCGAGACGCAGGTTGTTCTCCGACTTCAGCAGGTTGTCCTTCACCTTCTGCATCTCGGCGATCGAGGTGTCGATGCGCTTGATGGCCTCCTGGAACTGCCGCGCGGCGAGATCGTAGTTGCGGCCGAACGCGTCCTTGAAGGTGTCGAGCTGCTCCTCGAACTGGGTGATGTCGATGTTCTGCGCGCGCACCTGTTCGAGCTCGGCCTTGTACTTCAGCGAGTTCATCGCGGCGTTGCGCAGGAGGGTGATCAGCGGGATGAAGAACTGCGGCCGGATCACGTACATCTTGGGGAATCGGTGCGAGACGTCGACGATGCCGCTGTTGTACAGCTCGCTCTCCGGCTCGAGCAGCGAGACGAGCACGGCGTACTCGCACCCCTTCTCCCGACGATCCTTGTCGAGCTCGCGCAGGAAGTCCTCGTTCTTGTGCTTCGTGGCCGTGCCGTCGGCCTCGTTCTTCATCTCGAACATGATCGACACGATCTCGACGCCGCTCAGATCCCGGTCGCGGAAGATGAAGTCGCCCTTGCTCCCGGTGCGCGCGTCGTTGTCCTTCTCGAAGTACGCGTTCGGGAACGCCGTCGCGCGGATCTGGTTGAACGTCGTCTCGCAATGCTGCTCGAGGGTCTCCCCGATCATCTTCGTGGAGAGCCGCGCCTTCATGTCGCGAAGCCGTTCGATCGCCGCGTCGCGATCCCGGATCTGCACCTCGTACCGCTCCTTCAGCGCCCGCTCGGCGAGCTGCTTCTCGAGTTCCGCCCGCTCCAGCCCGTTCTTCAGAACGTCGCGCTCCTTCTCCACCGCGCTCACCGCCTCGGTGATCTCGAGCTTCCGCGAGAGCTCGATCGAGCCGAGCTTCGCGCGCAGCTCCTGGATCTCGGCCTCCTGCGCCGCCGCGGTCTGCTGCATCTGCGACGTCAGCTTCGCCTCGGCCAGCTCGACGGCCGACCGCTGCTCTCGCCGGGTCTGCTCGAGCTCGTTCGCGAGCGCGTCGCGCTCCTTCTCGAGCACACCCAGCGCCTCCGAGACCGCGAGTTTCTGCTCCGTCGCACCGGCTTCGAGCTTCGCCTGCAACTGCTGGATCTCGGTGTCCTTCGCCGCGGCGGCCCGCTGCAGTTCGGCGGCGGCCGTCGCCTGGGCGAGTTGGAGCGCGTTCTGCTTGTCCTGCTCGGCCAGCGCGAGGCGATCGTGCAGCTGCTGCTCGAACTCGCTGTCGCGGACCTGCTTCAGGATGTCGGCGTAGCCGGCCTCGTCGACGGTGAACGCCTTCCCGCAGTGCGGGCACTTGATCTCGTGCATCGGTCCCTCCTTCGGAATCTCGCGGTCGCCGGGACCCTTCAACCTTGGCACAGGCCTCCGACATCGGCCGATTCCGCCAGCCGGCGCGCGGGAGGGGGACCGCCCCGGAGTCCGCTCGGGCGTCCGCTCGGCGGCGCTCGGAGGCCCATCGGACGCGCTCGAAGGCCCGTCGGACGCGCTCGATACACTGGCGCGGCCGCCGGGTGCGGGGCGT
>JAPSIU010000042.1 GCA_031178565.1 Leucobacter sp.
CCTGAAGAACCCCTGGATTCCCGGGTACACGGGCAACCCCTGGGCGCACCTGCGCGCGGGCGGCGCGTTCTTCGCACTGCAGGACAAGCTGAGCTGAGTCGGACGTCGGGAGAGATGAAGGAGATGCTGACGATGAGCGATTGCGCGACCGAGTGCCTGTGCTGCGCACGGCCGGCCGAAGTCGAGGCGACGGACGAGCTGCTGCGCGGCCTCCGGATCCCGGGCGGAGGATACTTCGACGGCGAGTGGGTGCAGGGCCCCCTCACCCTCGAGGTGACGGATCCCGAGGACGGGTCGCTCGTCGCCCGCGTTTACGAGGCGACCGTCGAGGACGTGGACCGGGCGGTCGCCGGGGTGCAGCGCAGCCTGCGCGAGGACCGGTGGGAGCTGTGGGAGCGCCGCGAGGTGCTCGAGCGCGCCGCCGACCTGGTGCGGGAGGAGGGCGAGCGCCTCGCGCGGATCATCTCATCCGAGGGCAGCAAGACCATCACCGAGGCGACCCGCGAGGTCGCCCGCACCGCCGAGACCCTGAAGATCTCGGCGCACTCCGCGGCGCTGCTCGAGGGCGAGACCCTGCCGTTCGAGGACACCGCGCGCGGCGCGGGCAAGTTCGGCTACTACCGGCGCGTGCCGCTCGGCGTCGTCGCGGCGATCACACCCTTCAACGACCCGATGAACCTGGTCGCGCACAAGGTCGGGCCGGGTCTGCTCGCGGGCAATGCGATCGTGCTCAAGCCCGCCGCCGTGACCCCGCTCTCCGCCCTCGCGCTGCAGGACATCCTGCTGCGCGCGGGTATGCCCGCCGGGCGCATGGCGGTGCTCGCCTCGGACCGCGAGGTCGGGTCGGCGCTGGTCGGCGATCCGCGCATCGCGGCCGTGAGCTTCACGGGCGGCCCGTCCACGGGCGACGCGATAGCCCGCCTCGCGGGCGCCCGCAAGATGCTCATGGAGCTCGGCGGCAACAACGCCGTGCTCGTCTGCGAGGACGGCGATGTGGAGACGGCTGCGGCGGGCATCGTCGACGGCGCGTTCGGCGTCGCCGGTCAGAACTGCCTCTCCGTGCAGCGCGTCTTCGTGCACGAGTCTCGCTACGAGCAGCTGGTCTCGCTCATCGCCGCGGGGACCGAGCGGCTCGTCGTCGGCTCGAAGAAGGATCCGCTGACCGATGTCGGTCCGCTCATCTCGGAGCGCGAGGCGCGCCGGGTCGAGGAGTGGGTCGACGCGGCCGTCGCGGGCGGGGCCCGCGCGATCGTCGGCGGCAGGCGGGAGGGGTCGTACTACTGGCCGACCGTGCTCGTCGACGTGCCGAGCGAGGCGCGCATCTACCGCGACGAGGTGTTCGGACCCGTGGTGTTCGTCGAGGCCTTCACCGACGTCGACGCGGCGCTCGAGGCGATCGACGACACCGAGTACGGCCTGCAGGCCGGGGTCTTCACCGCGTCGCTCAGCACGGCGATGCACGCGGTCGACCGGCTGCACATGGGCAGCGTGCTGATCAACGACACGAGCGACTTCCGCATCGACGCGATGCCGTTCGGCGGCTCGAAGCGCTCGGGCGTGGGGCGCGAGGGTGTGGCGGAGGCCGTGCGCGAGATGAGCGAGCCGAAGAACGTGATCCTGAACCGCATGGGGTAGGCGGCTCGGCGAACCCTAGTCTTCGTTGAACGGATCGAGCACGAGAAGATCGAGGCCTGCGAAGTCGCGTACGTTTCTCGTCACGAGGGTCATGTCGTGCTCGATCGCCGTGGCGGCGATGAGCGTATCGATGTCGGGGCGGGGCCGATCCGCCCCCAACTTGCCCCAACGCATCGCGACCTCCTCCGAGATCGGCAGCACGCGTCGGTGGAACAGTCTCCGGAGCCCGTCGTTCCAATCGGCGAGGGCCGCCGCCTGGGAGGGGTCTCGCTTGCGCATTCGCTCCACACCCCGTTCGATCTCTCCGAGAGAGAGCACCGAGATGAACAGCTCGGTGTCCTCCACCTGATCCCACCACACCTCGAAGTTGCGCGACCGATGCTTTCGGCGGGTCTCCGAGATCACGTTGGTATCCAGGAGCAGGTCAGTCACGGAGAGACCATTCGAGTTCTCGTTCGGGATGCACCGTTCGCTCGGGAACCGTGAAGTCATCGGGGAAGGGCGCCTGTTCCAGGTACTCCTTGAAACTCCGGGGCGCTTCGACGAGGTTGCGGTAGCCCTCGTACTCGATGACCACGGCGACGTCTCGGCCGTGTCGGGTGATGATCTGCGGTTCCCCGGCTTCGGCCGCGCGTACGACCTCGCTGAAGTGCTGCTTCGCGCGTTGGAGCTGCCAAGTGGACATGGGCCCAGCGTACGCCTCTTCCGGAATTCTGTCCAGACTGGACAGAATTCCGGAAGGCGTTATCCAGGGATTACGCCGCGGTGTAGCCGCCATCGATCGGGAGCACCGCTCCCGTGATGTACGACGAGGCGGGGGAGCCCAGGAAGAAGATCGCCTCGGCGACCTCCTCGGGGCGGGCGAGGCGCCGCATCGGGATCGTGGCCGCACGCTGGGCGCGGTAGGCCTCGGGATCGGGCTTCCGCTGGAAGCCGGCTTCGATCACGGGGGTCTCGGTGAGACCCGGCGCCGCCACGTTGACGCGGATGTTCTGCGGCGCCAGCTCGATCGCGGCGCCCTTCCCGAGCATGATGAGGCCGCCCTTCGCGGCGGTGTACATCACCTGATCCGGGATCCCGACGATGCCGAGGCGCGAGCTCACGAGCACGATCTGACCGCCGGTCTCGCGCATCGCGGGCACCGCGTGCTTCACCACCGCGAAGACGCTCAACACGTTCGCGTCGAGCACCTGCGACGCGCGGGCGAGGTCCATCTCGGTGATGGCGCCGTCGGCCTGCAGGCCGTGGCACGCCACCACCGTGTCGAGCGGGCCGAGGGCGGCCGTCGCCTCCGCGACGAGCCGCTCCACGAAGCCCTCGTCCCCGAGGTCGCCCGGCAGGTAGCGCTCGCCGTCGCGGAGCGTCGCGGGAGCCTCGCTGCGACGACCGGTGAGGAAGACGCGGGCCCCCGATGCGCGGAAACGATCGGCGACGGCCTCGCCGATCCCGCTCGAGGCCCCGGTGATGAGCACGTTCAGGGGCGCGGCCTCGGCGGTCGAGGGGCTCTCGGATCCGGCGTCGGGGCCGGAGTTCACGGGCGCACCTCGCACACCATCTGCACCTCGACGGGGCTGTTCCGCGGGAGGCCCGCGACGCCGATGGCGGTGCGCGCGTGGCGCCCCTCCTCGCCGAGCACACGCACGAGCATCTCGCTGCCCGCGTCGGCGACCCTCGACTGCTGACCGAAGCCCGGCGCGCTGAGCACGAACACGAGCATCTGCACGACGCGGACGTACTCGAGGCCGCCCGCCGCGTCCGCCGCGACCGCGAGCGCGTTGAGCGTCGCCTGCTGCATCATCTCCCGGGCCGTCTCGATGTCGACCGTCCCCTCGTCGACCCCTGCGCGCTCGTCGTCGCCGACGACACCCGAGACGGGCAGCACGCCGTCGCGGTAGGGCAGCTGACCCGAGATGTAGATCCGGCCGTCGCGCGAGGCCCGCCAGTTGATGTACTTCGGGTCGTCCGCGACCTCGGGCAGTTCGAGGCCGAGCTCTCGGAGCGCGGCTGCCGGGTCGGCCACGGAGGGGATCGGTTCGACGGTCATGATGATGGGTCCTGTCTCGAGGTCGGGCGGGGAGTCTGGGTCAGTCGAGTTCCCGGTGTCTATCGGGTGCGTAGCGCGTCTCAGTTCAGCAGGCCCTGGGCGTCGACCTTCCAGCGGTCGATGAGCGCGCCCGAGCGGTCGGTGATGATGAGCTCCTCGAAGCTGTTGACCACCGGGCAGACGTGGTGCGGCACGATCGCGACGCGCCGCCCCACGGGGGGTCGTGCGCCGTCCTCGGGGAGCTGCAGGAAACCGTGGTACTCGTTGAGGCCCTTCAGGTAGCCGTCGTAGCTCGGCACCTGACCGTAGCCACGCTCCGGGTTGCCCTCGCGGGCGAGCGCCTTGGTGCCGGCGTCGAGGATCACGTGCTCGTGACCCTGGTCGCTGACGACCGTGCTCGCGACGAACAGGCCGATGTTCGAGGTGTCGCAGTCGCCGATTCGGAAGTTGTCGTAGTCGTTGAAGACGTACTCGCCCGGGCGGATCTCGGTGATCACGGGATCGGTGCTGAACGCGGCGGTGGGCGTCGATCCCGCGCTCACGATCCGCGCCTCGATGCCGTGCTCGGAGAGTGAAGCGACGGCCGCCCGCAGGGCCTCGGCCTGATCCCGCGCGGCTCCCTCGGGCGCCCCGACGGTGCCGCCGTGCCCCGGGTAGGTGAAGACGCCGAGCGGCTGCAGCCCGCGATCACGGGCGTGCGCGGCGAGTGCGCCGGCCTCCTCGGGCTGCACGCCCGAGCGTCGCGCTCCGCAGTCGATCTCGACGACGACGCCGAGCATCCCGGCGAGATCCCCCATCGCCTCGGCGAGCCGGTCGATCGCCTCCGCGCTCTCGGCTCCCACGGCGAGGTGAGTCGCCTGCGCGAGCCGGCGCAGCCGCTCGGCCTTCGTGCCGACGGCCCAGAGGGGGTAGGCGAGGAGGATGTCGCGGCAGCCGGCCTCGGCGAAGATCTCGGCCTCGCTGAGATTGCCCGCGGTCAGGCCGATCGCACCCGCCGCGAGCTGCATCTTCGCGATCTCGACGCACTTGTGCGTCTTCACGTGTGGGCGGACGGCCTTCCCGTGCGCGTCGGCGAAGGTCTGCATGCGGGTGATGTTCTCGGTCACGACGTCGATGAGCACGATCGGAGCCGGGGTGCTCACCTCGTCGCCGAGGGCCGCGAGCACGGCGGGGAATTCCTGCATGTCGATCCTCGGATCCTTCTCGATGGGGAGGTGAGCCGGACTGGTGCTCCCACCATTTTGGCTTAATGTGAAACATTAAACAAGAGGGCGCCGATTTCCTGCAGGAGGTGGTCGATTCGTTATTGATCCAGTATGAAACAAAATGCTAGACTGCTCGTCCTGGCCGGTAGCCGTGCGGCCGTATGGCCGGTGGCCGATCGGGTCGGCGCATGAGCCGCGAGACAGCGAGAGTGAGGGAGAAGTGTGACTGCGCTTGAAACGGACGTCGTGGTTGTCGGAGTCGGCTCGGTGGGGAGCATGGCGGCCTGGCAGCTCGCCGCCCGCGGTCTGCGGGTCATCGGAGTGGACCGGTTCTCGATCCCCGGACCCTTCTCCTCCTACGCCGGGGAGTCCCGCATCTACCGCAAGGTGTACTCGGAGGGCGGGCACTACACGCCCATCCTGCAGCGATCGCAGGACCTCTGGCGAGAGCTGGAGAAGATCAGTGGTGCCGGCCTGCTCCGCACCGTCGGCGCCCTGACGATCTACGACGAGCACAACCCGCGCTTGGCGACACTCCTGGCCGCAAGCGCGGACAACGGCCTCGAGCACGAGCTGCTCCGGGGCGACGAGGCGAGGAGCCGGTACCCCGAGCACGTGATCAGGGACGGCGACGTGACGCTCTTCGACCCCGAGGGTGGTTTCCTGAGTTCCGAGAAAGCCGTGATCGCGGCGCTTGCGGAGGCCGAACGGCTCGGCGCGGAGTTCCTGGGGAACCGGAAGGCGCACAGCGTCGAGAAGCACGGCGACCGCTACCTCGTCAAGACCGACCATGAGGAGATCATCGCCTCCCGAGTGGTCATCTCGCAGGGCAACGGCGCCGGCGCGGTCTGCGAGGCGCTCGGCACCCACCTCGAAGTGTTGCCCCAGGTCTTGACCTGGTTCCCCATGCGCAATCCTGCGAAGTTCCACCGCGAGGGCATGCCGGTCTTCCTGCGGCGGGCGGAAGACGGCGAGCGGTTGGACGGCGGGGCCCGGTTCTACGGCTTCCCGAGCTCCGACGGCTGGACGATCAAAGTCTCCGGCAGCGTCTACATGGACGAGGTCGAGTCCATGGAGCGACCCCTCGTGTGGGACCCTGAGCACATCGATCCCATCCGGGCGTGGGTGCGGGAGTTCCTGCCGGGCCTCATCCCCGAGCCGGTGCGTGTCGCGACCTGCGCCGACGGATACCTGCCCGACGAGACGGCTCTGCTGGGAGCGGTGCCCGGCATGGAGGGCGTCATCACTGCGGTCGGCCTGTCGGGTCACGGATTCAAGATGGCCTCCGGGATGGGCGCGGTCGTTGCAGACCTCGCGGTGGACGGGGTCACGGCCACCGATGTCAGCTTCATGAACCCCACCCGGTTCCTCGGAGCGGACGCGCAGTTCACGTCGCTCGCGCTGAGCTGAGCGGCGGGTCTCCGACAGAATTGCCCCCGGGTTCGCACTGAGATGCAGTGCGAACCCGGGGGCAATTTCAGTATCCGCCGGGGTGAATCAGCGTGCTGCTGTGTCCGGTCGCAGCGTCAGTCGATGCCGAGCGCGGCGTTGATCTCGTCCAGCGACGTGAACCGCACCGAGCCGTACTCCGGCACGTGCACGAGGTCGTAGCCGCGATCCAGGAACGCGAGGTTCGTGAATCCGAGGTGGTACATCGGGAAGTGGTCGTAGAACTGGTGCGAGGAGATGTGGAGGAAGTCCTCAGGGCTGGCATCCAGCTGCTCCAGCATGTAGTCGAAGGCCTGGACGCGCGGCTTGTACGCCTGCGCCTGCTCCGCCGTGTACACCGCGTGGAATGGGGCCTCGAGGCGCGGGATGAAGGTGTTCAGGTAGTGATCGTCGGCGTTCGAAAGGGCGACCAGCGGGTAGTGCTCCGCCATCTTCTTGAGCGGCTCGATCACGTCGGGGTGCGCCCCCCACTCGAGCACGTCGCGCTGGATGGCCTCCACGTGCTCGGGCTTCGCCTCGAGTCCGTAGCGAGCGCAGATGCGCTGGTAGGAGTGCTCGAGGATCTCGGCGTAGGGGCGGTACTCGAGGATCTCGTCGTAGCGGATGAAGCTGAAGTCCTTGAAGAACTGCTCGAGCTGCTCGGCGTCGAGCTGGTCCTTGACGAAGGGCTCGACGGTCTTGCGCATCTCGAAGTAGATGAGCGTGCCGATGACGTCGAAGGAGATGTACTTCGGTCGGGGGAGTTCGATGGGCATGGTGTCCTCTCGGAGTCGATTCTGGAGACGAGGGCGTCCTGCGTCCATTTTGGCTTAATGTGAAACAAAAAGCCAGAGGGTAGACGAAGAGATCGAATTGTCGAGGGCGCGCCTATCGGAGCGCGTCGAGCCCCATGCTCGAAACGCGGTCGAGCAGCTCGACGACCGCTTCCCCGCGAGCTTCCTGCGCGGCGCCGACCGCTGCCGGGAAGTCGTTCGAGGCGTGCCCGATCACCCGGAGCTCGGGCGGCTCCACGAGTTCGCCGACCAGCGACGCCTCGACGGCGGGGAGGCATCGTCGCACCAGCGGTGAGAGCCTGCCTGTGAAGATGATGAGGCGCGGGTCGGTCATCACCGCGATCATGCGGATGACCTGGGTGAGGGCGGCGAGGAAGGCGTCCCGCAGCCGTTCGACCTCCGCGGTGTCGGTATCCCACAGCTCGTCCATGGCGTCGAGCGGGTGCCCGAGGCGCTGGGACACCTCGAAGAGCCCGCGCGCGCCGAGCAGGGTCCCGAGCCGCGACGAACCGATCCCGGTGTCGATGGGGATGAGGTCGAAATCGCCGAACGAGGCGGTCCTGCCGCCGGCGATCGTCCCGTCGCGCCTCCGCAGGGACATCGTGAGCACCGAACCCAGATTGAGGAGTACGGGAGAGGTCGTCCGGTCGATGAATCCGAGGTTCTCGAGGCCCACGAGCACCATCGCGGCATCGAGTTCGATGCCGATCGGGCACGCCAATCGCTCGGCGAGCACTCGGGCGAAGTCCCCGCCCTCGATGGCGGTCATGAACAGCGGCGCCTGGGAGATGACGGAGCCGTCGCTCGCGCGGGCCGGGAGCGCCACCACGACCCGCCTGAGGGGACCCGCGAGGTCCTCCGTGGCCCGCGTCGTGACATCGACGGACCAGTCGACGGCTTCTTCGAAGCTTGCCCATTCGGGGGTGCGGACCTGCTGCCAGCCCAGTTCGCGCCCCGCGAGGTCGGTGACGAAGATGCTGGTCGTGCGGGTGCCGAGGCTGAGTCCCGCGACCACGCCGAGTGCTGCGGGTGTGCTCAGGGTCTCGGCGCGACGGCCGCGGGTGGACGGCGCGGCGGGTGCGGCGGGCTCCGAGACGACGGCGCAGGCCTGGACCAGCTCGTCGGTGAGTCGGGAGACGGTCGCCTTGCTGAGCCCCGACTCCAGCTCGATCTCCTTGCGGGTCGCGCCCTCGTGACGCAGCAGGGTGCCGAGCAGGAGCGACAGATTCCGGCGGCGGAGATCAGGGTGCGAGAGCGGCTGTGACATTGAGCAGTAGCCTACTCAGGCGCACATGGGCGGAGCCACCTCTAGTGAATGTCTTCTTCGTTGCGGCCGTGGCGAAGCGCTTCCTGGAGGTCGTGGGTGTGCAGCTCGTAGTGGTCGATCGACAGGTGGTTGTGCAGCGCGAGGTGCACCGCCTCCATGTCTCCCGCACGGAGTTTCTCGGCGATGTCGAGGTGCCCCGGCACGACGCGCTCGGGGCGGGGATAGGCGATCGCGAACTGGGCCATGCAGATGAGGGACTCGGTCGCGAGTGTGGAGTACGCTCGCACGAGCCGCGTGTTGTTGCCCTCCGCGACGAGGGTGGTGTGGAAGTCGAGGTCGACGCGGCGCAGCTGATTCCAGTCTCCCGCGTTGATGGCCGCGCTCATGTCCTCGGTCGCGGCGATGAGCGCTTCGGCGATCCGATTCCGCTCGTCCTCGTCCTGTTTGGTGATGAACTCCGCCGCCGCGCACTCGATGACCTCGCGGGCCTCGTAGATCTCGGCGATGTCGCGGTTGGTGACCTCCTTGACGAACACGCCGCGATTCGGGCGGCTGACGAGCAGCCCCTCCTGCACCAGGCGATGCAGGGATTCGCGCACGGGTCCGCGGGAGACGTTCAGCTGGGCCGCGACCTGGGCCTCGTTGATCTGGTCGCCGGGGGAGAACGCGCCGTTGATGATGCTCTCGCGGAGCTGATCGGCGATGACCACCGCGGTCGGGCGATTGTTGATGGCCGAGAGTGTCTGGATGCCGTTCATGGGAGCTCCCCGGTTATAAGATCGGTACACCATTTTTCAGGCACCTGAGGTGAATTGTAAACAATCTAACGCTCAGCTGCTAATTGTTTGTCGGAAGCCCGAGCGAACCGCTGCCGGGGCTCGAAGCGGGCCCCGGATCACGCGTGTACCTCGTTCTCGTGGCTCGCGTGATGCGCGGGCTCGAGCTGGATCGTGCAGTGATCCGTGTCGAAGTGCTCGCCGAGGCACGCGTGCAGCTCGTCGAGGATCTCGTCGTAGCGCTCCCAGTCCAGCGTGTCCTCGTCTATGACCACGTGGGCCGACATGGCGTTGACGCCCGAGGTGATGGTCCACGCGTGCAGGTCGTGGACGAGCTCGACGCCGGGTACCGAGAGCATGTGCTCGCGGGTCCGGTCGAGGTCGACGTCCTTCGGGGTGCTCTCGAGCAGGATGCGGACGACATCCTTGAGCAGGCTGTAGGCCCGCGGGGCGATCAGCAGCGCGATGGCGAAGGCCGCCACCTGGTCGACCCAGTTCCAGCCCGTGAACAGGATGATGACACCCGCGACGATGACGGCGCCCGAGCCGATCAGGTCTCCCAGCACCTCGAGGTAGGCGCCGCGGACGTTGATGCTCTCCTTCTGGCCCGACTGCAGGATGAGCAGCGAGATGAGGTTCGCGATCGCACCGCCGACGGCGGCGATCAGCATCGGCCCGGTCTCGATCTCGACCTCGCTGCCGATGCGCTGGATCGCCGTGTAGACGATCACGATGCAGATCACGCTGAGGACGATGCCGTTGATCATCGCGGAGAGGACCTCCACCCGCATCAGCCCGTAGGTGCGCTTCGACGTCGCGGGCAGGGCCGCGATGAAGGTCGCGATGAGGGCGATGAGCACTCCGGTCGCGTCGGTGAGCATGTGACCGGCGTCGGCGAGCAGCGCCAGGGATCCCGAGATGACGGCGCCGACGACCTGGATGAGGAAGACGCTGAAGGTGATGCAGAGCACCAGGATCAGTTTCTTGCGGTGCTTGCCGCCCGCGGTGGCGTGCCCCTCGAGCCCGTGGTCGTGATTGTGGCCGTGCCCGCCGGATTCGACGGCCTCGGGCCTCGCGGGATGGCCCTCGCTGAAGGAGTGGCTGTGATCGTGGCCGTGGCCGTGATCCTCGTGATCGTGACGATGCGAAGCGCTCATGCCCCCACGATAACAGGATTGTAAATTGTTGACAATCTACCGATGCGCGAACGATACTCGAGGGGCGCCGAAACCGACCGGGTCCGGCGCGTATCGTCCCAGCGAGGAGAGTGCGCAGTACATGACCAAGGCAATTGTTATCACCGACGTCGTCACGGCCGACGCGGGAGAGCACCGCGATAAGGCGACGGCCGAGCAGCCGGGGCAGACCGAGTCGTCGCGCACCGTGTGGGAGTCGGCCGAGGGGATCCGCTCCGGCGTCTGGGAGGTCACCCCGGGCTCGTTCAGCAGCACCCGCCCCGAGTACCACGAGATGTGCCAGATCGTCTCCGGCCGCGCGACCATCGAGGAGGAGGACGGAACCACCTTCGACGTGCAGGCCGGCTCGCTCTTCGTCACCCCCGAGGGGTGGAAGGGGCGCTGGACGGTGCACGAGACGCTGCGCAAGGCGTGGGTCGTCATCCCCTTCGCCGCGCTCACGGATCCGGTGCGCAGCGAGGCGTAGCGCCGACGGTCGATCCGCACGAGAAAGAGGCGCCGCCCCGACAGTGGGGCGGCGCCTCTTTCGATGCGTCGGGGCCGCTTACAGCGCCGACACGTACTTCTCAGGATCGGCGTCGAACAGCGGGCCGCAGGCCGCGCAGCAGAGGTAGTACTTCTCGCCGTTGTACTCGCGGACGAGGCCCTGGGCCTCGGCGTCGGCCTTGTTGACGAAGTTGCCGCGCATGACCGGGCACTCGGCGGTCTCCGCCTCGGTGGCCGTGGCGGTGGGGGCGTGGTTGTGGGCTTCGCACATGGTGGTGTGTTCCTTTCGGGTGTGGGTGAGGTCAGACGTCGGTGCGCTGCGCGTTACGCTGCGGCAGCAGAAGACGGCTGGGTGTCCACCGCGCGACTCTTGAAGGAGCGGAGGCGGAGGCTGTTGCCGACGACGAAGACGCTGGAGAACGCCATCGCCGCGCCGGCGAGCATGGGGTTGAGCAGCCCGAGGGCGGCCAGGGGGATCGCGAGCACGTTGTAGGCGAAGGCCCAGAACAGGTTGCCCTTGATCGTGCCGAGCGTCCTGCGGGCGAGGCGGATCGAGTCCGCGGCACTGCGCAGATCGCCGCGCACCAGGGTGATGTCGGAGGCCTCGATGGCAGCGTCGGTGCCCGTGCCCATGGCGAGGCCCAGATCGGCCTGCGCGAGGGCGGCGGCGTCGTTGACGCCGTCACCGACCATCGCGACGATCTTGCCCTCGCTCTGCAGGCGCTTCACCACGTCGGCCTTGTCGCTCGGCAGCACCTCGGCGATGACGTCGGTGATGCCGACCTCCGCCGCGATGCGCTTCGCCACGGTCTCGTTGTCGCCGGTGAGCAGGATCGGCGTCAGCCCGATCTCGCGGAACTGCCGGATCGCCTCGGCGCTCGTCGGCTTGACCGTGTCGGCCACGACCAGCAGGCCACGGATCTCGCCGTCCCACGCGACGAGCACTGCGGTCTTGCCCTGATCCTCGGCGGCCTCCTTGCTGCGCTGCAGCTCGGCGTTTCCGGCGACCGACCAGTCGTCGAGCAGCGACTGCCTGCCGACGAGCAGGGCGTGTCCGTCGACGACGCCGCTGACACCCTTGCCCTCGATGTTGCGGAAGTCCTCGACCGGCGGCAGCACGATGTCGAGCTCTTCGACCGCGCCCTTGGCGATGGCCTGGGCGATCGGGTGCTCGGACGCGTCCTCGATGGCGCCGGCCAGGCGGAGCAGGTCGCCGCGCTCGGTGCCGGGAGCCATGACGGCGTCGACCAGCGTCATCTTGCCCGTGGTCACGGTGCCGGTCTTGTCGAGCACGATGGTGTTCACCTTGCGCGTCGACTCCAGCACCTCGGGTCCCTTGATCAGGATCCCGAGCTGCGCGCCGCGGCCCGTGCCGACGAGCAGGGCCGTCGGGGTCGCGAGGCCCAGAGCGCAGGGGCAGGCGATGATGAGCACCGCGACGGCGGCGGTGAAGGCGCTCGCCGCGGGGAAGCCCGCTCCGAGCCACGCGCCGAGCGCGACGACGGCGATCGCGATGGCGATCGGCACGAAGATGCCCGAGACCTTGTCGGCGAGCCGCTGCACCTCGGCCTTGCCCGACTGCGCGTCCTCGACCAGCTTCGCCATCTGCGCGAGCTGGGTGTCGGAGCCGACGCGGGTCGCGCGGACGACGAGCCTGCCGCTGGCGTTGACGGTCGCGCCGGTCACCCCGTCTCCGGGACCGGCCTCGACCGGCACCGACTCGCCCGTGAGCATCGACGCATCGATCGCCGACATGCCCGAGACGATCACGCCGTCCGTTGCGATCTTCTCACCGGGGCGCACGACGAACTCGTCGCCGACCGAGAGCTCCTCGACCGGGATCCGGATCTCTTCGCCGCCGCGCATCACCGCGACGTCCTTCGCGCCGAGCTCGAGCAGCGCCCGCAGGGCTGCTCCGGCCTGGCGCTTCGAGCGCTTCTCGAAGTAGCGCCCGGCGAGGATGAACATCGTCACACCCGCGGCCACCTCGAGGTAGATGTTGGCGGCGCCGTCGCTCGGCGCGATCGAGAGCTCGAAGGGGTGGGTCATGCCGGGCACGCCCGCGGTCCCGAAGAACAGCGCGAACAGCGACCACAGGAACGCGGCCGTGGTGCCCACGGAGACGAGGGTGTCCATCGTCGCCGCGCCGTGCCGCAGGTTCATCCAGGCGGCGCGGTGGAACGGCCAGGCCGCCCAGATGATGACGGGGGAGGCGAGCGCGAGGGATGCCCACTGCCAGTAGGTGAACTGCAGCGCCGGGATCATCGCCATGAGGATGACGGGGACCGAGAGCACGATCGAGCCGATGAGGCGCTGGCGCAGCACCGTGAGCTCGTGATCCTCCGGCTCCGCCTCCTCGCCCTCGGCCGGGGTCGCCGTCTTCGGCTTGGGCAGCGCCGCCGTGTATCCGGTCTTCTCGACCTCGGCGATCAGCAGCTGCGGATCGAAGTCCTGCGGGGCCGTGACCTTGGCCTTCTCGGTGGCGTAGTTGACGGTCGCCTCGACGCCCTCGAGCTTGTTGAGCTTCTTCTCGATGCGCATGGCGCAGGAGGAGCAGGTCATGCCGCCGATCTCGAGCTCGTAGCTGCCGGCCGTGGTGTCGCTGCTTCTCGTATCTTCGGTCACTTCGGGTGCTGACATGATCGATGTCCTTTGGCTGGTGTGCGGTGCGACGCTGGGCGTCGGATCAGTGTGCGTCTTCGCCGTCGTCGTGGCCGCCCTCGGGCGCCTCGCCGTCGGAGGTGGTGAGCACGAACGCGGCGGTCTGGACCTCGTCGCCGACCTGGAAGTCGAAGTAGAGCAGGTAGCGGCCCGCGGTCGGGGCCTCGGTCGCGAAGTCGACGGTCGGACCGGAGAGCTCGCCCTCCTTCGGCTCCGCGCCTTCGGGGTGCACGTGGAGGTAGGCGAGGTCGCCCTCGCGGAGCGCGACGAGGTGGCCGAAGGCGCCCAGGTAGGGCTGGATCTCCGTGACCTTCTCGCCGTCGCGGCTGACCTCGAGGGTGAGCGTCGAGCCGCCCCCGACGTAGAGATCGCCGTCGAGGCGCACGTCGAAGTCGCCGGCCTTCGCCTCGCGCACGTCGTCATGGCCGTGGGTCGGCGTGAACTCGCCCCCGATGTTGACGCTCTGGGTGAGGGTGAGCCCCTCCTCGGCGTCGCCGGGGATGAAGTCGGCGAAGATGCGGTAGCTGCCGGCTTCCTTCCAGCTCCAGGGGAGCGACCAGGTGCCCTCCCCGTCGATCTCGGGGTGCACGTGGCGGAACTCGGCGCCGTCGTTCCTGACGACGATCAGGTGGAGCTCCTTCTCGTGCTCCTCGGTGTACTCGCGCAGCGCCTCGCCGTGCTCGTCGAGGATCGAGAAGCTCAGCTCGCCCTCCTCGCCGAGCTCGTGCGGGACGGAGACGGGGCTGAGCTGATAGCCGCCCTCGGCGATGGACAGACCGGGGAGGGACGCGGCGGCGGCTTCGCCCTCGGGTGCGGACGCCGCCGCATCGTGGCCGCCGTGCCCCTCCTCGGTCGCCTCCGCGCGCGCCTCGACCGCGGAATCGGGCACCACGGCTCCCGCGACGAGGAAGGCCGCGCCGAATGCTGCGACGAGGCCGAGGCCGTACAGGCTGAGGCGTGCGGGAGTGTTCATGGTGTCCTCTGGTGACTGCTCAGTTGTTGTTG
>JAPSIU010000303.1 GCA_031178565.1 Leucobacter sp.
CGAGGGCGAGACGCGCACGCTCGAGTCGAGCTTCGAAAACCGAGAGGATGCGGTGTCGGCGGGCCGGAGCGCCGCGGTGATGCGTCAGGTCGGCCACACCGTGAGGGACGAAGAGGGCCCGTCCGATGACGCGAGCGCCTACGAGCGCCACCCCCGTGACATCATCGGCGGCTCGGCCGCAACCCACTGACCCGCATCCGGTCGCGCGATCCCGCCGCCGGCATCTCTGGTGAAAGATGGAAAACGTCGCTGAAAGGCCGCGCTGAGCGGCATTTTCCATCTCCGAGCGGATGCCGGGCGCACCGTAAGCGCACACACCGGCGCCTTGCCGCCGCGCTCAGGCAAGAAACCGAAGCCGGCTATGGCGCGCGAAAACAGGAGACTTCCTTCTTCCATCGCCGCCCGCCCGGCGACGACCCCGACAACCTGCAATCAAAAGGTTGCGGTCCCCTCTCTGTTCTGCAACTATCGAGTTGCAGCGAACGAAGGAGAGCAGAAGATGATGTCGAATCGGGCGGCGACGAACCGGGCGGGTGCCGTGCTCGCGGTGCTGTTCGCCGGAGCGTTCGTGATGGGATGCGCCGAGATGCTCGTGGTCGGCATGATCGACCTCATCGGTGCCGATCTGCAGGTCTCGATCGCGGCCGCCGGCGCTCTGGTGACCGCCAACGCACTCGGACTCGCGATCGGCGGGCCGCTGCTGACGTTCCTCACGACGCGGTTCGACCGGCGGCGCGTGCTCCTCGTCGCGACCTCCGTCTTCCTGCTCGCGAACCTGCTTCCGGCGCTCAACGCCGACTACCCCGTCTTCCTCGTCGCACGCGTCGTCATCGGCGCCGTCCAGGGGCTCTTCATCGCGGCGGCCATGGTGACGGCGACATCGGTCGTCCCCGCCGACCGCACCGGGCGCGCGATGGCCGTCGTGATCTCGGGCTTCGCCACCTCCAGCGCGCTCGGCCTGCCGCTCGGCACGCTGCTCGGGCAGGCCGTCGGCTGGCGCGGTTCGTTCGCCGCGGTCGTCGCGGTGACGGCCGTCGTGCTGGTGATGCTGTTCGTGCTGCTGCCCTCGGTTCCCACCGGCGCCGACAGCGGAGCCATCGGGCAGGCCCGGCACGCTTTCGCCCCGCGAGTGCTCGCCGTGCTGTTCGTGAGCTTCCTGACCTTCGCTGGGATGCTGGCGGCGATCACCTACCTCGTGCCGTTCCTCGATGAGGTCACCGGCCTCACCGGCCCGGTCGTCACCGCCTATCTGCTCATCTACGGTGTCTCGACGACGCTCGGCTCGATCGCCGGCGGCCGCTTCGCCGATGCGAACGCCGCACGGATGCTGATCATCGGCGCGGTCGGCGTCGCGATCTCACTCGCGGTCATGCTGGTTTTCGGTGCGAGCCCGTGGCTGGCGGCGCTCGCGGTGCTGGGCGTCGGGCTCCTCGGAATGGCCACCGGCCCGTCGATCCAGCACCGCGTCGTGACACTGTCGGGCCCGGGTGCGCCGTTGGCGGCATCCCTCCCCGCCTCTGCCGTGAACGCGGGTATCGCGTTCGGTGCGCTCGTGGGCGGGGCCGCCATCGACGCCGCCGGCGTCTCGTACGCCGTGCTCGCGGGCATCATCATCGCCCTCGTCGCCGTCGCGGTCGCCTGGGCGACGAGCTTCCTCAAGGCTCCGGCCGCAGTGGGTGCGGAGCCGGTCGGCAGCGAGTCCCGCACCTGAGGGCCGATTCGCAGGTCGGTGGGTGGTGGAGCACCCCTTTACCTGCCGGGCGATCCCCGGTGGAATGGGGCGATGCGATCCGATAGGCCGATGCCGGGAAACCCGTGGCCCCGCGACATGACGATGACGGTGGAGGATCGCCCGACGGCCTTGCTCTGGCTGCGCGAGGCGCACGGGCTGGTTCCCGAAGGTGACGACCTTCCCCCGCTGCTGCGCGAGACACCGGCGCCGGCGGCGAGCCCGGCACGCGCGGACGCCCGAGCGGAATGGGAGGGGGCCTGGGCGCGGGTCTGGAGCCAGGCTCTGGCGCACGCGGGACGCGACTCCGACTCTCAGCTGTTCGATCGGATACGCGAGACGGCCGACGGCTCTCCGGAACGAGGACGGCTCCTTCGCGAGATCGAAGGCCCCAACGGGCGCGAGGAGTTCGGAAGTGAGGCCTTCGATGACCGCTCCTATCGGGAATGGGAGAAGCACGGCATGGACGTCTTCATACGATCGCGGCGCGCGGTGCTCGAGAACAGCCCGGAGCACCGCGACCTCGACGCACTCGTTCGGGCTTGGCGCGCCGGCCTGACGAAGATCGTGACCATCCCGTGCATCGGCGAGTACACGAGGAGGATCGGTGCCAATGTGCTGCTCGTGACCGATGGCACGCGGGCGGATTCGGAGCAGTATCCGCGCGCGTTGAACTCGTTCGCGACGCTCGCGTGAGCCGCCCGGTGAGGCCCAGGAACTCACGCGCATTGCTCTCAGAGACGCGTCGCCTGTAGATTAAATATATCTATTCGAGGCGGAGGCGACGGCGTGCTCTACAAGCGGGTCTATGAATCGTTGCGCGAGGCGATCACGCAGGGCACGTACGCCGTCGGCGACCGGCTGCCGTCCGAAGCGGAGCTCTCGAAGCAGTTCGAGGTGAGCGCGATCACGGTCAAGCGGGCGCTGGAGCTCCTGCGCACCGACGGGATGATCATGCGTCGCCCGCGCATCGGCACAGTCGTGACGAGTACGTCTCCGACCGTTGCCCGAGTGCCGCCCGAATCCGACCGCGGCCCGACCCTCATCGGGTGCGTGCTCACGAGCTTCGACGACACCTTCGGGAACAAGATCATCGAAGGCATCCTCGCCGCCGCCGGAGCGGACACGCACGTGATCATCAAGCGGTCCGGAGGAGATCTCGAAGCAGAGGATGCCTGCATCCGCGCCCTGGTCGACGCCGGCGTCGACGGCCTCATCCTGCTGCCGAGTTCATCGGAGTACATCCCGCCCGCCGCGCTCGAACTCGTGACGAAGAAGTTTCCGGTCGTGATCCTCGACCGGCTCTTCGACGGCATCCCGGTGTCGGCCGTGTGCTCCGACAATTCCGCCGGCGGTCGCGCGGCCACCGAGCATCTGCTCGAACTCGGCCACCAGACGATCGGATTCGTGAGCTCGGCAAGCCACGTCTCGTCGAGCGACGACCGGCGAAACGGCTACATCCACGCGCACGCGACCCATCACCTTCCGCTGGAGAACCGGGCGGAGTTGCGCACGATCGGTTCGACCGTGCCCGGAAGCTCCGAGACCCTCGAGCACGACATCGAGCGGCTTGTCGAGTTCGTGACGCAGCATCCCGATATCACCGGCTACGTCGCCGCCGAGTACAACATCGCCCTGATGCTGCGTGAAGCGTGCGACCGGATCGGTCTCGACGTGCCGACCGACGTCTCGATCGTGTGCTTCGACCACCCGGATGCCGCGTTCGACAACCGGATCTTCCGGTACACCCACATCCGCCAGGCGCAGCACGGGCTCGGAGCGACGTCGATCGAGTCGGTGCGGCGGCAGATCGCCGCGCCCCACTCCGTCGAGAAGGCAGTGCTGCCGGTGGAACTCGTGCTCGGCTCGTCGTCCGCCGCGCCTCGGGGTTAGCTCGCGCCCTCGACATCTGCGGCCATCCGCACGTTCGGCGGCCATCCGCACGTTCTGCGGCCATTCCGA
>JAPSIU010000043.1:0-7752 GCA_031178565.1 Leucobacter sp.
CGGTCGGGGTCAGCACCTACTCGATCTCCTTCGACGTGCGCACCGGCGGGGAGTACCGCTACACGATGACCAACGACGAGACCGGCGAGCGGTTCCCCACCGGGGGCGTCTTCGTCGAGGTCGAACCGATCGAGCGGCTCGTATTCACCTGGGGCAACCCGGGCGACGACGTCGAGGCCGCCCCGCGCATCACACTCACCCTGGGCGACCTCGGCGAGCGCACCGAACTCGTGTTCCACCTGCGCGGCTACGACGGCAAGCCCGGCGACGGCTTCGTCTACGACGGCTGGGATGAGGCGCTCACGAACCTCGGGCGGCACCTCGACGGCGAGCGGCTCTGAACCCCGGGCTCCGAGCGCCCCTGCCGCCCCTGACTCGCCCGGGCGGCAGGTGCGCACCCTGAAACTGGCGCCTCGGGTCATCCGCGAATGTCGGAGGTCCGTGATGGAATACCCGCATGAAGGATCTCACGCCCCTCACGACCGCCGATCAGCGGCGCGCGCTGGCCGCGGGCGTCGATGCGGTCGAACGGATCGACACGATGATTCAGCAGTTGGAGTACCTGAGAACCGTGCAGCTGGCCGGGCTGAGCAGGCTCGCCTCGCGGATCGCCCGCGACGAGGGGCACTCCGATCACGGCGAGCTGGTGCATCGAGCGATCGAGGCGGAGGTCGCGGCTGCGATCCGCATCGGGAGGGTCACCGCAGCCAATCGTATGGGGCACGCCGATCAGTTGCTGGAGCGGTATCCCCGGGTCTCGGCGGCGTTCGCGGAGGGCCGGATATCGCTTCGGCACACAGAGGTGCTCATCGACGCCGGGCAGATCCTGCAGACCGCGGGTGCGCGCGCCGCCTACGAGGCGGAGGTGCTCCCCCACGCGCTGGAATCGACGCCGCACGGCTTGCGCGCGCACGCCCGGCGACTGGCAGAGCGCTTCGCCGAACGAGGTATCGACGATCGCCACCGTGAGGCCAGGCGGCTGCGCTGGGTAAGCGTCGTGAACGCCGACGACGGTATGGCCGATCTCACTGCCCGTATCGGCGCGGCGGAGGCCTACGCCATCAAGGATCGCCTGGCCAGAATCGCGCACCGTCTCCAGACAGAGCCCCGCCCCGTCTCGACGGACGCGGGGCACTCGTCCCAACCCGAGCCTCGGACTCTTCAGCAGATGCAGGCCGATGCGTTCGTCGAGATCCTGCTCTCGAATGGCCTGAGCGCAGAAAGCGACACCGCTACTGCCGGCGACGCCGATCCCCGCGATCCGATCAGCGCCATCCAGGGGCGCGTGCAGGTCACCGTTCCCGTATTCAGCCTGATGGAGAAGCATCCCGAGGCCGAGGCGGATCCCTACGCGTTCCCTGCCGAGCTCGAGGGGTACGGCCCCATCGATTCCTCGACCGCTCGCCGCCTCGCCGCGGGTGCGGCGGGCTGGGATCGGGTGCTCACCCACCCGATTCACGGAACGGCTCTCGCGGTCGACCGCTACCGGCCCAGTGCGGAGCTCAGGCGAACCCTCGAGGCGCGTGACCAGCACTGCAGGTTCCCGGGGTGCATGAGGCGGCTCGACCACTGCGACATCGACCACACCCGGGCGGCGGCCACTGGCGGCGAGACCTCGCTCGGGAATCTCGCCCACCTCTGCCGCCGGGATCACACGCTCAAGCACTTCGAGTTCCTGGGCGGGTCCGGGTGGAAGCCGCGACAGCGGGTCGGCGGAATCGTCGAGTGGACGAGCCCGATCGGCAGAAGCTACTCCTCCAGGCCCAGCAGCAGCGTGAGGTTCGCCCCGGTGGCCAGACGCGAGCGAGCCCCGGCACCGAGCACCGACCCCCGGATAGAGTGATCCTGCCAGTCGATACGAGAGCGGGGACTGCAATGGGCGGATTCGAAAGCCGACACGGCCTGTCCGAACCGAGCGGCGCCGGACCATCTCAGTCGGCGGCCGGCGATGATCCGATCGACCTTCAGATAGACGACGACGGATTCGTCTGCGTCATCGCGCCCGACGGCTACAGCGGGTTCGTGGACGAGGATTGGGCACTCGATCAGCTCCTCGCCCGCTTCGTCGAGCAGATGAATCAGGGAAACCTGTTCATCGCATACCCCGGTCCCGATCACGCGGGCGCTGATCTCGCCTTCGAGCAGGCGCCATCTCCGGAATCGGCGATCCGCAAGGTCGCCGGCATCGTTCACGTCGGCGATGCGGGCCTCTGGCTCACGGACTACACCGAGCTGACGATGGCCGCCCAGTTCGAAGACGCCCCGCCTCTCGCAAGCTATTCGCGCCGTCTGCCGATCGCTCCCGGAACGTACCGGGTCACCCTCCGAGAGCGCCCCCTCGATGGATCGCACTTCCTGCTCACCGTGGCACCGGCGGATGCGGAAACGGTCGTGGAGCATCGCTCCGTGCCCTGGTTCGAGTAGGGGTCCGAGCGCGGGACGCGCTCCATTCATCAGCTCACGCCGTCTCGACCAGCTCGCGCATCGAGGAGGGTTGTACGTTTCCGCGCCATTGCGGTCGCCCTTTCTCCAGGTTCCGAATCACCTCTCAATCCAGCAGGCGTCATTCCTGACTTCACCGATCTCAGTCGACCGACTCCAGCTCCGTCAGACGCTGCCGTGTCCGGCGGAGTTCGGCCTGCCGCGCATCAAGACGCTCGGCCAGCGAGTCCAGTTCGGCTCGCAGGTCGGGGCACATCTGCAACGAGATACCGTGATCGCCGGTGCGAGCGCAGTCGAGGTACCGCCGGATCGTCGAGGTCCCCAACCCGGCGGCGATCATCGTTCTGATCTGAGCCACGCGGATGGCGTCCGACTCGGAGTAGTCCCGGTAGCCGCTGCTATCCCGGTCCGGGATCAGGAGCCCCTTCTCCTCGTAGTGCCGAAGCGCCCGGGGGCTCACCCCGGTCGACTCGGCGAGTTCGCTGATCAGCACTGTCGATTCCTCCTCCTCGGTTTGACCTTCACGCTGGCGTGAAGCTCTAGCCTCCTGACATGACCTTTCGTGCAACGCAGCAACGCGCTTCCATCTTCCACGGCTACGGTGCGACCCCCGAGGACCACTGGTTCGGATGGCTGGCGGATCAGCTCAGTTCGGTGGGCATCCCGACCGCCATACCGGCCCTTCCGAACCCGCTCGACCCCGAGCCCGAGCAGTGGGAGCGGGTCGCACGATCGACCCTTGGGACGATCGACGAACACTCGATCGTCGTCGCGCACAGCCTGGGCTGCCTGACAGCACTGCGCGCCCTGCGCTCCCAGCACTCCCTGCCGGGCGCGCAACGGCTCGGAACCCTCGTGCTCGTCGCCGGCTTCATCGACCCGCTCCCCGCACTCCCCCAGCTGGACGCCTACATCGAAGCCGGCTGCGATCCCGAGGAGCTGGATGTGACGAGCCTCAGCGCCCGCGTCGATCGGATCACGGTCCTCCGGTCGGATCACGACCCGTTCGTACCGACGGTCCACACCGACCGCCTGGCAGAGCTTCTCGGCGCATCGGCGCAGGTGGTTCCGGGAGCGGGTCACTTCCTCGCCGCCGACGGCGTCACCTCGCTGCGCGAGGTCCGCGACGCGATCATCCCGCGATGCGATCATCCCGTGACGCTCGACGGAGCGTAGAAATCGCTCACCGCGTCCAGGTATCGGACGACGACGGCGAGCTCGTCGGCGCCGAACCGCCCGCTCACCTCATCGAACCGGCGATCCGCGCGGTCGTAGAACGCATGCAACGGCGCGATGGCCCCGGGAACAAGCTCCAGCACCGTCCTGCGGCGGTCGGCCGGGTCGGGCATGCGGCGGATGTAACCGGCGGCCTCGAGCCGGTCGACCAGCTTGGTCACCGTGCTGGCGGGCATGCCGGTGGTCGTGCTGATCGCCCGAGGCGTGCGCACGTCGTCGCGGAGCACCATCAGGTGCAGCGTCTGCAAGTCGGTCACCCGCAGGCCGTGAGCGCGCGCCACACGATCGTTGTCGAGGATAGCGTGCACGAGCTGCCGCTGCATCGCCGCACGCACCCGGGCCACCTGGTCTTCGGTCATCCGTCCGCCTCCACTGCTAGGATCGATCCCGAACCGGGAACATACCGAATCGGGACTATTCCTGAAGTGTAGCGGTTCTTCGGATCGAGTGGATGGAGACCCATGAGGATCTTGGTACCGGGCGCGACGGGCACCGTGGGCGGGCACGTGGTGGAGCAGGCCCTCGCGCGGGGGCACGAGGTGGTCGCGACCGCACGCACCCCCGCGGCGCTCACCATCGAGCACCCGCGTCTCACGAAGACGCCGGTCGACATCCTGGACCCTCGCGCCGTCGCACCGCTCCTCGACGGAGTCGATGCCGTGGTGAGCACCGTCGGCATCGGGACGTCGAAGGCCCCCACGACGCTCTATTCGGCGGGCACCAAGAACCTCATCGACGGCATGAACGCCCACGGCGTTCGGCGTCTCGTGGTCATCTCCTCGGAGGTCGCCGAGCACTGGGCGCATCAGGGCCCGCTCAAGCTGTGGATCGTGCTCCCGCTGCTGCAGCGGTTCCTGGGCGCGACCTACGACGACATGCGCCGGATGGATGTCGTGCTCTGGGAGAGCGACGTCCAGTGGTCCGCGGTCCGCGCTCCCCGCATCCGGCCCGCCCGCGCGAAGGGCCGCTACCGGTCGAGCGTCGACGGTCCACTGAGGCGCGGCTGGATGATCACCGCCGCGGACATGGCCGCCGCGCTGCTCGACATCGTCGAACGCGAGGATCTCGGTCGCCGGCACGTCTACGTCGCGAACTGACCGCACCTGCGACACTCCCGCAGCACACCTGTGCGAGCTTCCGAACCCGCTCGCATCCGAGTCGAGGAGGCCGCGATCGACGTATCACCGCCGCCGCTGGCACCTCGGGCAGAAGTGCGAGGAGCGGCCGCCGAACGGAACCCGCTTGATCGGAGTGCCGCAGCGGGGGCACGGCTGCCCGGTTCGTCCGTAGGCATTCAGACTGTGCGCGAAGTACCCCGCCTGCCCGTTCACGTTCACGTACTGCGCGTCGAAGCTGGTGCCGCCCTCGGCGAGCGCCTGCGCGAACACCTCGCGCAACCGCGCGAGCAACTCGCGCGCCTTCCGCGGTCCGAGCGCCGAGCCCGGGGTCTCGGGATGCACGCGTGCGCGCCACAGCGCTTCATCGGCGTAGATGTTGCCGACGCCGCTCACGAGCGCCTGATCGAGCAACAGCTTCTTCACGCCGGAGCTGCGGGAGCGCAGCGCGTCCGCGAAACGGGCGTCATCGAACGCGGGATCGAGCGGGTCGCGTGCGATGCGGAACGCCTGGCTCGGGATCATCGCGCGACGATCCGACGCATCCCCCATCGCGTCCGCGACGGAGACGAGCGTGTCGAGCGCGAGAGAGCCGAAGAGGCGCTGGTCGGAGAAGTCGAGCCTCAGCGGCCCGTGCTCGGGATGCTCGATCCACAGGCGGATCCGCACGTGCCGGTCATCGGGCGCCTCGAGCGATCGCAGGAGCAGTTGTCCGCTCATGCCGAGGTGGGCGAGCAGCGCGACCCCCGGCACATCTGCGGCCCCGTCCACCGGACGTACCGCGCGCACCGGCACCCACATGAACTTGCCGCGTCGCGCCGGCGCCTCGAGCGTCAGCCCGACCATCCGACGCTCAAAGTCGGCGGCGCGCGCAGCCCCGGCCTCCGCGGTGAGCGTCACGCCGTGACCGCCGAGCCCGTCATCGCCCACGAGCGGGAGATGCCGCTTGAGGGCGCGCGGATCCCGAACCTCGACGCCGATCACGGTCGCTCCGGTCACGGCGGGCGCGAGCCCGGCGCGCACCACTTCGACCTCCGGCAGTTCCGGCACGTCAGCGTCGTCCCGCCGAGCGGAGCTGCTCGACGGCGTCGCGCGCGGCGGCGAGCTCGGCGCCCTTCTTGCTCGTCCCGACGCCCGTTCCCGTGACGCCGTCGACCGAGACACGAGCCGTGTAGCGGCGGTCGTGATCCGGGCCGGTTCCGGTCGTCGTATACGGAGGATGCGGCAGCCCGCGGGCCGCGGCCTCCTCCTGCAGCAGGGTCTTCGGATCCAGCGACACGGTGAAGCGATCCGGATCGGCGAGTAGAGGCTCGATAAGCTGTCGCACGAATCCGGCAGTGGTCTCGGGGTCGGTCGAGAGATACACCGCGCCGATGATCGCCTCCACCGTGTCGGCGAGGATCGAGTCCTTCTCCCGGCCCCCGGTCAGCTCCTCGCCCCTGCCCAGCCGCAGTTCATCGCCGAGGCCGAGGCCGCGCGCGATCTCCGCGAGGGCGACCGTCGACACGAGTGCGGCACGGCGCTTCGCCAGCTCACCCTCGTTGAGCGCCGGATAGTCGCGGTACAGCTTCACGGTGACCGCCTGCCCGAGGATCGAGTCGCCGAGGAACTCGAGGCGCTCGTTGTGCGGAGCCCCTCCGTGCTCGTACGCCCAGGACCGGTGCGTGAGCGCGAGTTCGAGCAACCCCGGGTCGATCGCTACTCCGAAAGCAGCGAGAAAGCCGCCGGGATCGCCCTGAGGCGTTCCCGGCGGCTCTGCAGCGTCGGCCGCCACTTACGCGTCGGCGACCTTGCGGCCCTTGTACTCGAGGAAGAGGGGGGTGCCCTGCGAATCCTCGACCACGCGAGCGCGGTGCGCGAGGCTGTAGACGGTCTTGCCGTTCTCGACGGTCTTCACCAGCTTGGGCGCCTCGGCCTTCCACGCCGAACGACGGTGACGCGTGTTCGAGCGCGACATCTTCCGCTTGGGAACAGCCATGATGTTCTCTTTCCTATTTGCTTTCGGACTCGGGAATCTCACCCGAGTCAGGTTCTTCTTCAGCCCTGACAGCGCTTGCCTCGACCCTGCTGCTCTCGAAGCCAGCCAGCGCCGCCCATCGCGGATCGATCTCCGCGTCGGACGCCCCTGCAGCCTCGGCCTCGCGCAGCTCACCGGACTCGGGATCGAGTCCCGGACAGTCCGGGCGACACACAGGCTGAAACGGCAGTGCAAGCACTACCGCGTCTCGGAGCGGGGGTTCAAGATCCACGTGATCACCGTGAACCCCGTACTCGTCGGCCTCCGAAGGAGTATACGCGAAAAGCTCCTGAAACTCGACCTGAAACGGCGTGGTGAACACTTTCAGGCAGCGACCGCATTCGGCGCGCATGGTCGTGTGCACCGTCACCGAGGCCAGAATGCCCTCGTGGACCGACTCCAGGCGCACGTCGAGCTCCATCCGCTCGCCCGCAGGAACCTCGGCGAGCGCCTCCCCCATCTTCTCGGGGACCGTGAACTCGCGCGTGCGCTCCCGCATCTCCCCCGGACGGTTCGAGATGTCTCGGACGTTCTCGTGGTAGACGCGATCCTGGGAGGATCGTCCCTCTCGCCCGGCGGTGCCGGCGGGCATCAGGCGGGCCTCGACTTGTCGAGGAAGCGGGCCACGGACGCGGGCACGTACGCGCTCACGTCGCCGCCGAGTGAGGAGACCTGGCGCACGAGGGTGCTCGAGACGTGCGCGTGAGCGGGATCCGGCAGCATGAACACGGTCTCGACGTTCGCGAGGCTGCGATTCATGAGCACCATCGGCGTCTCGTAGGCGACATCGATCTGCGACCGGATCCCCTTGACGAGCACCGAGGCCCCCACCTCCGTGCAGTAGTCGACGAGCAGGCCGACGGACCACGACGCCACCGAGATGTTCCTCGGCATCGCGGGATCCTCGTCGAGCGCCTTCTGGATCAGGTTGACGCGCTCCGA
>JAPSIU010000043.1:7762-14434 GCA_031178565.1 Leucobacter sp.
CGTTCTTGCCCGGATTGTGCACGACGAGGACGTGCACCTCATCGAAGATCCCTGCGGCGCGACGGATCACGTCGAGGTGCCCCAGCGTGACCGGGTCGAATGAACCGGGTACTACGGCGATCTTGCTCATGGTTCCCACCTTATCTGTCGCAGCCTGGAAGACCTCAGAGACCGTGCTGCTTCGCGAAGATCACGGCGTGCACACGATCCCGCAGCCCGAGCTTGGAGAGCACGCGCCCCACGTGGGTCTTCACGGTGGACTCGGAGAGGAAGAGTTCGCCGCTGATCTCCGAGTTGTTCCTGCCCTCGGCGATGAGCCTCAGCACCTCGAGTTCGCGCTCCGTCAGCACGTCGAGAGCATCGTCGCGCTCGGGGCCCGGATCCGGCGCTCCCGCGCTCAGTCCCTCGCCGTCCCTGATGCGCTCGATCAGGCGCTTCGTCACACTCGGCGCCATCGCGGCGTCACCCGCGGCGACCCTGCGGATCGCGTCGACGAGCTCGGTGGGGCGCGCGTCCTTCAGCAGGAAGCCGCTCGCCCCCGCCTGGATGGCCCCGGTCGCGTACTCGTCGAGATCGAAGGTCGTCAGCACGAGTACCCGGACGTCGGGGTGCTCCCGCACGATACGAGCGGTCGCGTCGATGCCGTTCACGCCGGGCATGCGGACGTCCATGAGCACCACGTCGCAGCCGGGCCTCGATCCGGATCCCGGCCCCGATCCGGCGAGACGATCCAGCTCGGCGAGACGATCCAGCTCGGCGAGCGCGGCCTCGCCCTCCGATGCCTCCGCCACCACCTCGATCCCGGGCTCGCCCAGCAGCACCAGTCGAAAACCGGTGCGGATCAGCTCCTGGTCGTCGACCAGCATCACCCGGATCTGCGGATCGCTCATCACGCCGTCTCCTCCTCGCTCGGACCGCGGGCGCCGGTCGCGGCGCCCGCCTGTTGGGTCTCGCCGCGCGCGGCGAGATTGACCGGGAAGGTGGCGAGCACACGCCAGCCCCTCCCCTCGTGGGCCGCCACCGGCCCCGACTCGATGCTGCCGCCGAAGACGCGCACCCGCTCCGCCAGGCCGGCGAGACCCCGTCCGGACCCGATCCCCGACGTCGGCCCCGTCACGCCGGGGAGACGGCCGTGATCGCGCACCTCGACGACCGCCTTCTCGGACGAGTCGAGCACCCGGACCTCGGCGCGGGCTCCGGCGCCGGCGTACCTCAGCACGTTCGTCAGCGCCTCCTGCACGACGCGGTACACGGCGAGCTCCTGACCTCGATCGCCGAGACCGCCGCCCGAGGTCTCGAGGGCGACGTCGAGGCCGGCGTCGCGGAACCCCTGCACGAGGGCCGGCAGATCACCGAGGCCGGGCTGAGGCGCGAGTTCGGCGCCGATCTCCTCCGGGCCTGTCAGGGCGCCGAGGAGACGACGCATCTCGGCGAGCGCGGTCCGGCCCGTCTCGGCGCTGCGCTGCATCGCGTCGGCGGCGGCCTCCGGTGCCGCCTGCACCGTGCGGGAGGCTCCCTCGGACAGGGCGATCATGACCGAGACGGAGTGCGCCACGATGTCGTGCATCTCGCGGGCGATGCGGCTGCGCTCCTCGGCCACCGCGAGACGCGCCATCTGATCCCGCTCCCTGGCCAGCTGGTGGGCCCGGTCGATGATGGCCTCGAGGTACCGCCGCCGGTTGCCGAGATTGATCCCGAGCATCACGATCGCGAGATACCAGAACGCGGTCATGATCCCGATCCCGACGGCCTGAGCGACCGACATCGCATACGCGGGATCTCCCGAGACCACGTCGGCCGGTGTTCCGGTGTACCCGATGTCCGGCTGGCCGAGGTCGAGCGCGTAGACGATCAAGCTGCCGACGAGGGCGATGCCGTACCCCACCCATCCGGCTCGCACGCTCCGGTAGACGGGTACCGCGTAGAGCAGGAAGAGCACCGCCACGGAGTTCGCGAGCCCCTGCATCCCCTGCTCGCCGAAGAGCGCGAGTGTGGTGACGACGAGTCCCGTCATCGGGAAACGGCGGCGCAGCAGCAGCGCCGCCCCCACCGCGAGCATGCGCAGCAGCGTCAGGGGCAGCAGCGGCCACTGCACGTAGAGCGGCACCGCGATGCCCCCGCTGTCGTCCGCCGCGACCACCACGCCGGCGCCCGCGAAATCGAGGAACAGGCCGATCCCGCAGCCGATGAAGTACCAGACGACGATGAAGACGTCGACTGCGAGAGGGTGCGCGGCGAGAGCCCGCCGGAGCATCCCCGGCGGGCTCGGGAGGCGCACCTCGGCTTCGGTCGGCTGGTCGGAGGTCACCCGTTCACCCTACTTCTTCGCACTGACGCCTATCTGGCGTCGCGGCGCTTGAAGAGCGCGGCCGCCGGAAGCGTCGCGGCGGCGGCCCACACGACGAGGGCGACCAGGGCCGGCCAGAAGCCGGGTCCGCTCACGGAGGCCTGCACGGCTGCATCGCCCAGTCCCTGCGAGAGCCGGCCCCCGAGTTCGACGGGCAGGTACGCGGACACGACGGGCACCCACTCCCAACCGGTCATGCTCAGCACCTGTGCGACGATCGGCAGCACGAAGATGGCGCCCGCCACCACTGCGATCCCGCCGGCCGTCGATCGCAGCAGCGCAGCCACGCCGTAGGCGAAGAGCGCGATCAGCGTGAGGTACGCGACCGTGCCGAGCACCCCCGAGATGACGACCGTCGAACCGAGCTGAGCCGCCGATTCGGGGAGGAAGACCACCGCGAGAACGAGGCCGCCGATCACGATGACGAGCGCCGCGGACGCTGCCGTGGCTGCCAGGACGACCCCCTTCGCGAGGTAGACGGGCGTCCGTTTCGGGACGGCCACGAGGGTCGAGAGGATCATGCCGCTCGAGTACTCGCTGGAAATGGCGAAGACGCCCAGGACTCCGAACACGAGGGCGAGGAACGGTGCCGCGAACGTCGCGGAGAAGAGCAGGTAGGACTGCATGGCCGCCGCGCCGGTCCCGAACATCGGGGATCCCTCGTTCGCGACCTCCAGGCTCCACATCAGTGCGATGAGGCCGCTGAGCGCGAGGCCCGAGAGGATCGTGACGATGATGGTGAGGCGGATGCTGCGCAGGGAGGCGAGTTTGATCCGCTCGGATCTCAGCACGCCCGAGAATCTGAGGCGAGCGTGCGGCGCCGCGGCCCGACTGCGCGCCGCTGCCGACGACCCGCCGGGCCCGCCCGGTGCGGCCGGCGTGCCAGGAGCGGCCGGCACCCGGCTGGCGTCGATGATGATGGTCGAGGTCGGATTCTGGGGAGTCGGAGTCGTCGTCGAGGTCGAGGTCGAGGTCATGGTCGTGGTCCTTCGCTTCGGATGGGTGCGTGCTTCGGATCGGGCTGCGCGCGTCGGGATCGCTCGCGCGCTTCAGGCGGCGGCGTACTCGACCTCGGATCGTGTGAGCGCGAGGTAGGCGTCCTCGAGGCTCGCCGCGACCGGGCTGAGCTCGTGCAGCTCGATCCCGTGAGCGGCGGCCGTGCGCCCGATCTCGGCGGGACCGAGCCCGTGGGCCGTGAAGCCCTCCTCTCCGAGCGGCTCGAGGCTCAGATGCTCCCGCCCGTCCGCCATGAGCAGGGCGGCGAGTTTCGCGGCCTGCGGGCTGCGCACGGTGACCCGCTCGCTCCGACCCTCGGCGACGAACTCCGCGATGGGCGCGTCGGCGACGACGCGCCCGCGGCCCAGCACGATGACGTGATCCGCCGTCTGCGCCATCTCGCTCATGAGGTGGCTCGAGAGCAGCACGGTCCGCCCCTCGCTCGCGAGGTGGCGGAGCAGCTGACGCACCCAGAGCACGCCATCGGGATCGAGGCCGTTCACGGGTTCGTCGAGGATCAGCACCCGCGGGTCGCCGAGCAGGGCCGCCGCGATCCCGAGTCGCTGGCCCATGCCCAGCGAGAATCCCCCGACACGCTTGTTCGCCACACCCGAGAGACCGGTCTGCTCGAGCACCTCGTGCACGCGGCGCTCGGGGATCCCGTGCGTCGCGGCGAGCGCGCGCAGGTGGCTGCGCGCGCTGCGTCCGGGGTGGACGCCCTTCGCGTCGAGCAGCGCACCGACCTCGCGCAGCGGCGACTCGAGATCGTCGTAGCGCCGCCCGTGCACCGTGACGGTGCCGGACGTGGGGCGGTCGAGTCCGACCATCAGACGCATGCTCGTGGATTTTCCGGCTCCGTTCGGTCCGAGGAAGCCGGTCACCCGGCCCGGCTCGATCGAAAAGCTGACATCGTCCACAGCGGTCGTGCTGCCGTACCGCTTCGTCAGTCCGCGCGCCTCGATCATGGGATCTCCTTACCGTCGAAGGTCGCCGGGTCTCGGCGATGATTCCACGCTAGGAGCCGGTGCACCGGCCGCGCATCCGCCCCCGGTGCGAGATCGGCGGTACCTGGGTACCGGATCGGGCGGATCGGGTCGGACGGATCGGGTCGGGTCGGACGGATCCTAGGACTTGGCGAGGTTGTCGAGGTGACCCGCCTCGTTCTCCCGCGCGACCATGGCCGCGAGTCCCGGGCTGCCCGAGAGCTCGGGATCCCGCTCGAGCAGTCGCCCGGCGACCTCGCGGGCGTGAGCGATGAGCTCTCCGTGCTCCACGACGCGGAGCAGCCTGAGCGTGGAGCGCCCGCCCGACTGCGCCGTCCCGAGGATGTCCCCCTCGCGACGGAGCTCGAGGTCGACCTCGGCGAGCGCGAATCCGTCGGAGGTACCCGCGATCGCGTCGATCCGCGCTCGGGCGACCGTGCCCTGCTCCGCCGTGGTCATGAGCAGGCACAGGCCGGCGTGCTCCCCTCGACCCACCCGCCCGCGGAGCTGGTGCAGTTGGGAGATCCCGAACCGATCGGCGTCCCGGACGATCATGATCGACGCGTTCGGCACGTTCACCCCGACCTCGATGACGGTCGTCGCGACGAGCACCTGGATCTCGCCGGCCGCGAATCCGCGCATCACGCGGTCCTTGTCGGCCGACGTCATGCTGCCGCTGAGCCCCTCGATGACGACGCCCGAGAACTCGGGGCGCGCTCGCAGCTCGACGACGGTGTCCTCGACGTTCGCGAGAGGTCTCGTCGCGGCCGCGTCTCCGGCCGCCGAGGTCGCCGGAGCGGCCTCGGCCTCCTCCGGCTCCGCCCCGGCCTCGACCTCTCCGGCCGAGATCGCCGGGCACACCACGTAGACCTGACGCCCGGCGGCGATGTCCTCCGCGGCGCGCGCCCAGACGCGTGCCGCGCGCTTCGGCATCTCGAGCTCGGGCACCGTGAACGTCTCGATGCCCTGGCGCCCGGGCGGCAGCTCGCGGATGGTCGTCAGTTCGAGGTCGCCGAACGCCGTGAGCGCGACGGTGCGCGGGATCGGGGTCGCGGTCATCGCGAGCACGTGCGGCTGCGAGCCCTTGCGCCGCAGCGCCTCGCGCTGCTCGACGCCGAAGCGGTGCTGCTCATCCACCACGATGAGGCCCAGATCGTAGAAGGACACCCCCTCGCCGATCAGCGCGTGCGTGCCGACCGCGATCCGGGCGTTGCCGGAGGCGAGCGAGAGCAGGGCCCGTTTGCGCTCTGACGCGGGCATGCGGCCCGTGAGCAGCACCGGGGCGAGCTCGGCCGAGAGGTCGGGGCCGAGCGCCTCCGTGATCGAGCGGAAGTGCTGGGCTGCGAGCACCTCCGTCGGCGCGAGCAGCGCGCTCTGACCGCCGCTTCCGGCGACCTGGAGCATCGCCCGGAGCGCGACGAGCGTCTTGCCGGAGCCCACCTCGCCCTGCAGCAGCCGATGCATGGGGTGGGACGCAGCGAGTTCCGCGGAGATCGTCTCGCCGGCTCGCCGCTGGTCCCCCGTGAGTTCGAAGGGCAGGGCCGCGTCGAAGCGCGCGAGCGGACCCTCGCCGAGGCTCTCGGGCCGGGGCGTGCTCGCCTCGAGACTCGTGCGACGCCGCCGGTCGAGGAGCGCCAGCTGCAGATCGAAGGCCTCGCGGAAGCGCAGGCTGGTCCGCGCGGCGCGCCAGTCGGCGTCGTTCCGGGGTCGATGCACGAGCTCGAGTGCGCGCCCGAGGTCCATGATCCCCTCGTCATCGCGGATCTCGCCCGGCAGCGGATCCTCCACTGGGCCCAGCGCGTCGAGCGCGAGCCCGATCGTCTTGGCGATCGTCCAGCTCGGCAGCTGCGCGGTCGCGGGATATATCGGCACGGGGGTCTCGGCCCACGCCTTGGCCGCGGCCTCGTCGAGCCGATCCGCGCCCGGCGCGTCCTCCCGGTTCTCGAAGAGCTCGTACTCCGGATGCTGCAGCTGCAGATTGCCCCGGTACTCGCTCACCTTGCCGGTGAAGATCCCGCGCCGTCCGGGCTTCAGGTCGTTGATCCGATACGGCTGGTTGAAGAAGGTGAGGGTGAGGGATCCCGTACCGTCCGTAATTCTCGCTTCCAGGATCTTGCCCCGCCGGCGCTGCATGGTGCGCTCGCGCACGTCGAGCACCTGGGCGACGACCGTGATCTGCTCCCCCGGGGGGAGCCCGCTGAGCGGGGTGAGTTCTCCCCGGCGCGAATAGCGGCGCGGGAAGTGGAGCAGCAGTTCGCCCACCGTGCGCACGTCGAAGGCCCGGGCGAGTGGCTTCGCGGTACGCGCGCCCACAACGCCGTCGAGACTGGTGTCGAGGCCGACCTG
>JAPSIU010000304.1 GCA_031178565.1 Leucobacter sp.
GCCACCTCGTTTTCTATACTGACTAGTCAGTATAGAAAACTCGACCTCGAAGGAACACACCGTGAGCGCAATGAACGATCCCGCCATCCGGCTGAGCGGTGCGGCCGCGACGGGCGGTCGGGGGAGAGTGTTCGGCCCGCTCACCGCGGCCAGCGACCGCCCGATCACCGTGATCCTCGGTCCGAGGGGCAGCGGGCGCACCTCCCTCCTGCTCTGCATAGCCGGGCGCATGCGCCTCGACGAGGGAGCTCTCGAGACTCTCGGCGAGGTCCGTCCCTCGGAGATCCGCCGCCGCACCGGGCTCGTCGGTTTCGAGGCCATCGACGCTCTCGAACCGGCGGTGACGCTCGGCGACACGCTGCGCGAACGCCTCGCGTGGGCGCTGCCCTGGTATCGGCGCACCCCGCGCGTGACGCCGGATCTCGCCGAGGAGCTGCTCTCGGAGGCGTTCGGCGACTACCCGCAGCCGGATCCGGGGGTGCTCGTCCGCGAGTTGGGTTCGGCCGAGGAGGCGCTCGTCCGGGTGTCCCTCGCGCTCATCGAGGAGCCGGACCTCCTCGTCTTCGACGACTTCGACGCGCTGCGGGATCCCGCCGAGCGCGCACTCGTCGCCGAGCGCCTGAACGGCCTTGCGGAGCGCGGGGTCCGCTCCGTGCTCGCGGCGAGCGACCCCGGGGACGCCGAGCTCTTCGCCGCCCACGCGCCCGCCGTGATCGAACTCTGACCCGTCCCCCACCCGACGAAACCGAGAAACCCGCACCATGTCACTCTTCACACGCAGCACCGAGCTGAAGCGATTCCGCGAGGGCGCTCTGCCCAAGATCTCCCTCGCCGTCCTCCTCGTGATCCCGCTCATCTACGGAGCCCTCTATCTCTGGGCGTTCTGGGCGCCCACGGACCACATGGATCGGCTCCCCGTCGCCATCGTCAATCTCGATGAGAGCGCCGAGAAGCCCGACGGAACAGCCTTGACCGCCGGCGACGACGTGGTCGAGCAGCTCCGTGAAGGGAGTGATCTCGACTGGAAGCCGCTCGACGTCGAGGAGGCCGCAGCCGCGGTAGCGGACGGCGACGTCTACTTCTCGGTGACGATCCCGCACGACTTCTCCCGCACGCTCGCCGGACTGCAGGACGATCCCGCGGAGGGTGAGATCGAGGTCGTGTACAACGACAACAACTCGTTCCTCGCCTCGACGCTCGGCAAGCAGGCCATGGTGCAGCTGCGGGACGCCGTCGCAGAGAACGCGACGCGGACCGCGTCCGAGCAGGTGCTCGTGGGCGTGGAGAAGCTGAGCGACGGCACCCGGAGCGCGGCCGAGGCGGCCGGCACCCTCGACCGCGGAACGTCGGCGGTCGCCGACGGCAGCGGCAAGCTCAGCGTCGGGCTCGGCGAGCTCGCGGACGGGACGCAGCAGATCGTCGACAGGGTTCCCGAGCTGACCGCGGGTACTCAGCAGCTCGCGACCGGACTCGGCACCGCGCGAGACGGCAGTTCGCAGCTCGCCGCGGGCGCATCGACCCTCGCGACCGGCGCGGGGGAGGCCGCGGGCAGGTCGGCCGAGCTGCGGGACGGACTCGGGCAGCTCAGCGCGGGGGCCGGATCGCTGGCCGAGGCGTCGGTGCTCGCCGCCGACGGCGGTTCCCGGGTCGCCGACGGTCTCACGCAGCTCAGCGACGGCGCCGCGACTGTGAGCCAGGGCGCGATCGGAGTGTCCTCCGGAGTCGAAAGCGTGAGTGCCGGAGCGTCCCAGGTGTCCGCGGGGGCTGCGACGATCGCGGATCTCGCGGCGGCTCAGCCCGATATGACACTGGCGCAGGTCGACGCGGCGCTGCAGGCGCAGGGGTCGTCTCTGCAGGCGTTCGCCGCCGGAGCGGAGCAGGTGAACCAGGGTGCGGCATCGCTCAGGGAGGGCGCCGGGCAGCTCGCTGGCGGCGCGCAGTCCCTCGCGGCCTCCGCGCAGACGGCGTCGGAGAAGGGCGTCGAGCTGAGCGCCGGCCTCGGCGAGCTCTCCGGCGGCGTCCAGTCCCTCGCGACGAAGACGACCGAGGCGTACGCGGGCGGCGCGCTCTTCGCCGACAGGCTGGGCGAGCTCTCCGGTGGTGCCCAGACCCTCGCCCAGAAGAACGGCGAGCTCGCGGCCGGGGTCGCGAGCGCGGCCGACGGGGCCGGCCGACTCGCCGCAGGAGCCGGACAGCTCGCCGACGGTGCGTCGGAGCTGAACGACGGCGCCCACCAGGCGAGCGGGAGCTCAGACGAGCTGGCGCAGGGCGCCGGCAAGGTGAGCGACGGCGCGGGCGTCTTCGCCTCCGAGCTCGAGGAGGGCGCCGCCGAGGCACCCTCGTTCGAGCCCGGACAGCCCGCGGAGGTCGCGACGACGATGGCCGCTCCGGTCCATCTGGACGAGACCACCCAGAACGCCGTGCAGGGCTTCGGCGGAGGGTTCGCCCCGTTCTTCATCGCCCTGGCGTCGTTCGTGGGGGCGCTCATCACCTGGCTGATCCTTCGCCCGCTGCCGCGGCGCCCGCTGGCCTCGAACGTCTCGGGGCTGCGATCGGTGCTCGTGGGCTTCTGGCCCGCCGCGCTCATCGGCATCGGCCAGGTCGCCATCATGATGTCGGTGCTCGTGTTCGGGATCGGCCTGCGCCCGGTGCACTGGGTCGGCATGAGCCTGTTCATGCTGCTCGTCACGCTCGCGTTCCTCGCCCTGCAGCAGATGTTCATCGCGGTGCTCGGAACCGCCGCCGGACGGGTCGTGAGCCTCGTACTGCTGATGCTGATGCTCTCGTCCTCGGGCGGGACCTACCCCGTCGAGACGACTCCCGTGTTCTTCCAGTGGCTGCACCCCTTCATGCCGGCGTCCTACGTGGTCGACGGACTGCGGCAGCTGATCGGCGGCGGGATCGACGGGAGGTTCTGGATCGCGCTCGCCGTGATGCTCGGAGTGCTGCTCGTCTCGCTCGCGGTCAGCGCGGCGGCGGCGCGGCGGCAGAAGGTGTGGACCATCAAGCGCCTGCACCCGGAGCTCGCGATCTAGCCCGCGGGGGCGGCGGACCGCAGAGCGGTAGGAGAGGATGGTCCCATGGCGCGAGTGAACACGAAGCAGCTCATCACCGAGGCGGCGGTGCGGGTCGCCGCCCGGCACGGGATCAGCGGTGCGTCCATGGACCAGATCGCCGAGGCCGCAGGAGTGGCGAAGGGCAGCCTCTACTACAACTTCGCGTCGAAGGACGCGCTGTTCGAGGAGGTGATCCGGAGCGGCTTCGAACGGCTCGCGGGAGCCATCGACGCGGCGCGGGAGGGCGCGGATCCCTCCGATGCGCCGCGCGCAGTGGCCGGGGCGACGCTCGAGACCCTGCGCGGCAACCTCGATCTGGCGAAGCTCATGGCTTCGGAGGTGTTCCGCACGGATCGCCCGTGGGCCGACGCCATGGAGATCGCGCGGTCCTCCGTGGTGGTGCGGTTCCGCGACGTGCTGCGCGAGGCGCGAGCCGCGCGGAGCAGCACTCCGATCTCGAACGGCGACTCCCTCGCGGAGCTCACGGAGACCGCCGGCGCGGCCTTCTTCGGCGCGCTCGCCGGCGCGGCTCTCGACTGGCTGCTGTTCCGTCCGGATCAGCCCGTGGATCGGGTGCTGGATCAGGTGCTCGCGGCGTTCGAAGGCTGAAGCCTCTCGG
>JAPSIU010000305.1 GCA_031178565.1 Leucobacter sp.
TCCAGGGTCTCGTTCGCGACCATGCCCCCGTCGACCCGGAGCTCCGCGAGCGGAACACCGCCGGCGGCCAGCACATCGGCGTTCACCGCGTCGAGCACGTCTCGGGTCTGGAAGGCCACGGCCTCGAGTGCGGCGCGGGCGATGTGCCCGCGGTTCGAGTGCCGGGTCAGGCCGACCAGCGCGCCGCGTGCGTCCGGCTTCCAGTACGGCGCGAACAGACCCGAGAACGCGGGGACGAAGTACACGCCCCCGTTGTCGGGCACGGAGAGCGCGAGATGCTCGACCTCGGACGCGGAGCGGATCAGGCCGAGTTGGTCCCGCAACCACTGGATGAGCGATCCCGTGACCGCGATGGACCCCTCGAGCGCGTAGTGCGTCGGTCCGTCCCCGAGCCGGTACCCGACCGTCGTGAGCAGTCCGTTCGACGAGCGGACGATCTCCTCGCCGGTCTGGAAGATGAGGAAGCAGCCCGTTCCGTAGGTGTTCTTCGACTCGCCCGCGCCGAACGCGGCCTGCCCGAACGTCGCGGCCTGCTGGTCGCCGAGGATCCCCGAGACCGGTGTGCCGCGCAGAAGCGAGGAGTCCTCGGCCACTCCGTAGACCTCCGAAGAGGACCTGATCTCGGGCATCATGCTCCTCGGGATCCCGAACTCCGCCAGCAGATCGTCGCGCCACTCCAGCGTCTCGAGATCCATGAGGAGCGTGCGCGACGCGTTCGTCACGTCGGTCGCGTGCACCCCGCCATCCGCGCCTCCGGTGAGATTCCAGAGCACCCAGGAGTCGGTGGTGCCGAACAGGAGCTCGCCCGCCTCCGCCCGCGCGCGGGCGCCCTCCACGTTCTCCAGGATCCACGAGATCTTCGACGCGGAGAAGTAGCTCATGAGCGGGAGGCCGGTGACCGGCTTGAAGCGGTCGACGCCGCCGTCCGCCGCGAGGCGATCCACGAGGGGCTGCGTGCGCGTGTCCTGCCAGACGATGGCGTTGGAGACGGGCCGGCCGGTGCGCTTCTCCCAGACGACGGCGGTCTCGCGCTGATTGGTGATGCCGATCGCCGCGATATCGCGCTCCGTGAGGTCGGCTTTTCCGAGCGCGGTGCCGATCACCTCCTGCACGTTCTGCCAGATCTGCAGCGGATCGTGCTCGACGTAGCCGGCCTGCGGCATGATCTGATCATGCTCCTTCTGCCCGAGGGACACGATCGAACCCGTCCGATCGAAGATGATCGCCCGGCTCGAGGTCGTGCCCTGGTCGATCGAGATCACGTAGTCGTTCATTGCGAGCTCCTTCGCTCGGAGAGGCTGGACGGGGAGTGGGGGGGAACGGAACCGGGCTTCCGCCGGCGCCTCGGAGGCGGTTCCGAGGAGCCGCCGACGGACTCACACGAGCGGCGCGATCCCGGGCGAGCCGAGGTCGACCCGGTGGGACTCGCGCAGGATCGCCTCGGTCCGGTCCACCTCGCGCGCCTGTTCCGCGGCGTCCCACGCGAGAACCGGGGCGATGGCGGCCGCGGCCTCTTCGAGAGCGGCGCGGGTGAGCCCGCCCGAGAACGCGATGCAGGTGCGCCGCAGGAGCAGGTCGTCGAGGTGGAGCACATCCTCGGCGCGAGCGAGGTAGGCGAGCTCCTCGGCGCGGTAACCGGGGATCGTCTCGAGCTCACGAGGCGGAGCGGGCAGCGCTCGGAGCACGTCGGCGGCCTTCGTGCCGTAGCGATCCAGGAGCAGGGATACCAGTTCGGGGCGCTGGCCGTGAGCGTTCTTCGCGACCCAGATCCGCCTGGACGCCCGGTCGCGCGGGAAGCCGGCGCCTCCGCCGATCACGGTCGTCCGGGTTCCCACGACGCGCTTCGCGCCGAGCAGACGCAGCGTCTCGTTCCCCAGGTGCTCGGCCAGCGCGCGGAACGTCGTCCATTTGCCGCCGACCAGACTGAGCGTGCGCACCTCGCCGAGCCAGCCGTGCTCGATCCGGTAGTCTCGCGACACGAAGCCGGGAACCGTGTCGTCGTGACGCGGGAGCGGGCGTATGCCGGAGAAGGTATACACGATCTGCGACCGGTCGACGCTGATCGATGGGAAGACGTGGGGAATCAGATCGAGGAAGTAGTCGATCTCCTCCTCCGTGCAGACGGAGGGCTTCGCGGGATCCGCGTCGATGTCGGTCGTGCCGACCAGCACCCGGTCCCTGAGGGGATAGATCAGCACGATCCGCCCGTCGGAGTGCTCGAAGAAGATCTCCCGCCCGCCCGTGGCGTCGAGCAGCTCGGGGTGGCGGAGCACGATGTGGGACCCCTTCGTGCCGCCCATATAGCTCGTCGGTCGTCCGAGCGCCTTGTTCGTGAGATCCGTCCAGGGGCCGCTGGCGTTCACGATCACGCGCGCCTCGAAGGCGAACTCGTCGCCGGTCGCCTCGTCCCGCAGCCGCACCGCCCCGTTCTCGAACCCCACGGCCGACAGGTAGTTCGCGGCCCGGGCGGTGCCGCTCTCCGCTCCCGCGGCGATCCCGTCGTAGAGCACGTCGAGGGCCAGGCGTTCGGGATCGTGCATGGACGCGTCGAAGTAGGTGGCCGTGTACTTGAGCGAGGGGTTCAGCCGGGGAAGCTCCCGGAGGGAGCGATCCCGCCCCTGGAAGCGATGCCGCGGCACTCGTCCCCCGCCGCGCGAGAACGTGTCGTACATGACGAGCCCGACCTTGATGAGCAGCGCGCCTCTCTCCCGCGGCCTGCCGCGGCCGTGCGATACCAACAGCCGGAAGGGAGCCGCGAGGACGCCGGAGAGCGTCTTGAATATCGGGATCGTGGTGCGCAGCGGCTTGACGTAGTGCGGCGCGTTGCGGATGAGGCGGTTGCGCTCCTGCACGGCCTCGCGCACGAGCCGGAACTCGCCGTTCTCCAGGTAGCGGATCCCCCCGTGCACCATGTGACTCGAGGCCGAGGAGGCGCCGCAGACGAAGTCGCCGCGCTCGACGAGCGCGACGTCGACCCCCTGCAGGGCGAGCTCCCGGAACGTGGCGATGCCGTTGATCCCGCCGCCGATGATGAGGACGTCGGCGTTCGGGCGTTCCCGGAGTCGGGATACGGAGGGCCTTCGAGTGGAGGAATCGTGCTCTGACACTGCAACCTGCCTTCTGCGCCGTGGGTGCGGTACCTGCTATCGACAACGCTACAAGAAGCGGCTGACAAGCGGTGCCCGAGCGGGGTGTCGGGGGCGTGTGATGCAATGGACGCATGGACGGATCGCATCGGGATATCGCGTCGATGCTCCACGTCGACATGGACTCCTTCTTCGTCTCCGTCGAACTGCTCGAGCGCCCCGAACTGCGCGGGCTCCCGGTCGCGGCCGCCCACGACACGGGCCGCTCGGTCGTATCGAGCGCGAGCTATGAGGCGCGCCGATTCGGCGTGCGCTCCGCGATGCCCGTGGCTCGGGCGAAGCAGCTCTGCCCCCGGCTCATCCTCGTTCCGCCCACCTTCGAGAAGTACCGCAGGGCGTCGCGCGCTGTGATGTCGATCTTCGAGGAGTTCACGCCGCTCGTGGAACCGCTGAGCATCGACGAGGCATTCCTCGACGTCGCGGGGTCCGTGCGTCTGTTCGGCCCGCCGACCGAGATCGCGCGACAGCTGCGGGAGCGGGTGCGCGAACGCACCGGGCTCCCGGCTTCGGTCGGTCTCGCGGG